>NZ_JBYCKL010000073.1:0-28001 GCF_057473365.1 Halomonas sp. TH-94 | reverse complement strand
GGCCGGGCGGCACTGTGGCTCAGAAGAAGCCGAGCGGGTTGATGTCGTAGCTCACCAGCAGATTCTTGGTCTGCTGGTAGTGCTCGAGGGCCACCTTGTGGGTTTCGCGGCCGACCCCGGACTTCTTGTAGCCGCCGAAGGCGGCATGCGCCGGGTACTGGTGGTAGCAGTTGGTCCACACGCGCCCGGCCTGGATGCCGCGCCCCATGCGGAAAGCGACGTTGATGTCGCGGCTCCACACGCCGGCGCCAAGCCCGAACTCGGTATCATTGGCAATCGCCAACGCCTCTTCTTCATCCTTGAAGGTGGTCACCGCGACTACCGGGCCGAAGATCTCCTCCTGGAACACGCGCATGCTGTTGTTGCCCTTGAGCAGGGTCGGCTGGATGTAGTACCCCTTGTCGTAGGCGGGGTCGAAGCTCTCCTTGTCGCCGCCGGTGAGGAACTCGGCACCCTCTTCGCGGGCAATGTCCATATAGGACATGATCTTGTCGAACTGTTCCTGGGAGGCCTGAGCCCCGACCTGGACGTCGGTATCCAGCGGATTGCCGCGCTTGATCTTCTGTACCCGCTCCATGACCTTGGCCATGAAGGCGTCGTACATGCTCTCCTGGATCAACGCCCGCGACGGACAGGTACACACTTCACCCTGATTGAAGAACGCCAATACCAAACCTTCGGCGGCCTTCTCGATGAACTCAGGCTCGGCGTTCATGATATCGGCGAAGTAGATGTTGGGGGACTTGCCGCCCAGCTCCACGGTAGAGGGAATGATATTGTCGGCGGCGCACTTGAGGATGTGCGCGCCTACCGGAGTGGAGCCGGTGAAGGCGATCTTGGCGATGCGTTTGCTGGTGGCCAGGGCCTGCCCCGCTTCGGCGCCATAGCCGTTGACCACGTTGACCACGCCCGGCGGCAGCAGGTCCCCGACCAGCTTCATCAACTCGAGCACGGAAGCTGGCGTCTGCTCGGCGGGCTTGAGCACCACGCAGTTGCCGGCAGCCAACGCGGGGGCCAGCTTCCATACCGCCATCAGCAATGGGAAGTTCCACGGAATGATCTGCCCCACTACGCCCAGCGGCTCATGAAAGTGATAGGCCACGGTATTGGCATCAATATCGGCTGCGGTGCCCTCCTGTGCACGAATGCAGCCGGCGAAGTAGCGGAAGTGGTCGACGGCCAGCGGCAGGTCGGCGTTCAGTGTCTCGCGCACTGCCTTGCCGTTGTCCCAGGTTTCGGCCACTGCCAGCATTTCCAGGTTCTGCTCGATACGATCGGCGATCTTCAGCAGGATATTGCTGCGCTCGGCGGCGGAGGTCTTGCCCCAGGCGGGAGCGGCGGCATGGGCAGCGTCCAGGGCCTTCTCGATGTCCTCGGCGGTGGAGCGGGGAATCTGGCAGAAGACTTCGCCGTTGACAGGACTGATGTTGTCGAAATACTGACCCTTGACCGGCGGGACGAACTCTCCGCCGATGTAGTTGCCGTAGCGCTGCTCGAAGGTGATGACGGAACCGGACTGACCGGGATTGGCGTAGATCATGGCGTTGCTCCTTACGTTATCGTTATGAGTAGGTGCAATATCCAGTGTTGGTCAGAAATGCAAAGTGCGACATACTCCCGTGGCAGGAGACGGGCTCGTCCCTTGGGAGGAGAGAGTGAACGGAGAGAGGGCCAGCGATGCCCCCGACACATACCCTTATGGTAGCCGACGACCATCCGCTATTCCGTGAAGCCATCGGTGCCGTAATTAAAGAAGGACTGCCAGGCTGCCACTTGCTGGAAGCCGAGAGTCTGTCCCGCGCCCTGCATCAGGCTAGGTGCCATCCCGACATCGATCTGCTATTGCTTGACCTCGACCTACCCGATGCAGATGGGCTCTCCGGGCTCGCCCAGCTACGTGAGTCACTTCCTCAGTTACCTGTGGCGATCATCTCCGCCGAGCAGGATCGTCGCATCGTGCTGGATGCCATCGGCCAGGGGGCGGTGGGCTACATTCCCAAGTCCACTCCCCGTGCTGCTCTTCTCGACGCCTTGACCCATATGCTGGCAGGACAGGTTTACCTTCCCCCCGACATCATGCGTCGCCCGCCCACCACCCCTGCCCGACGCCAGCCGGACGCCGCTATTTCCGCCCATATCAGCTCGCTGACCGAGAAGCAGCGCGAGGTACTGGCCTTGATGGTGCGTGGCCACTCCAACAAGCGAATCGCCCGGGAGCTCGATATCGCGGAAACCACCGTCAAGACCCATGTCTCGGCGATTCTTCGTAAACTCTCCGTCACCAGTAGGGTCCAGGCCATCGTGGCGGCCAGCGACTGGTCATCTCCCACCGGCTGAAGTCACCTTGAGGAACCCATGAGGCTTTCCTACGCTGGGAAAAGCCCTGGTGCCCCTGTGCCAGACAAGACTTTTCCTCGCCAGCAAGGAGCCAAGCGATATGCATCTGCACGGACCCAACTCCCAGATTCGCTTTTCTCGCACCCCACTCAGCCTCGCCATCGCGCTCAGCCTTTCCGCAACCGGCCTGGCCCATGCCGACGTTCAGGTAACTGATGAAGAAGTCGCCACCGGGGTGGAAACGGAAGAGGTCAATCTGCGGGTCACCCAGGTGGTCGGCGGCATCGAGCACCCTTGGGCGGTGGCCTGGCTACCCGACGAACGGATGCTGGTCACCGCGCGACCCGGCCAGCTCTATCTGGTAGACGGTGACGAAGTGACCGAAGTCGGCAACCTGCCCAAGATCGATGCCGAAGAGGATCAACGCACGGCCCCAGAGGGCGGCAATCAGGGCGGCCTGCTGGATGTAGCCGTTCACCCCGATTACGACAACAACGGCTGGATCTACCTTACCTACTCGAGCCCCGGCGACGACGACTCGGTGATGGGCGACGACGAGTACGGCACCGGCACGGCCCTGGCCCGCGCACGGCTCAGTGACGACGGCAGCGAATTGACCGACCTCGAAACGATCTACGCCCAAGTGCCACGCACCGCACCCGGCCGCCATTACGGCTCGCGTATCGTCTTTCCCGGCGACGGCAGCGTGATGTTCTCCATAGGCGATCGCGGGATTCGCTATCCTTCCCAGGATCTCACCGACCCGGGCGGTTCGATCATCCGCTTGCATGAGGATGGCGGCGCCTTCGAGGGCAATCCCTTCATCGGTGTCGAACCCGGCAATCTGCGCCCAGAGATATTCTCCTACGGTCACCGCAACAATCAGGGCCTGGCACTACACCCCGAAACCGGTGCGCTATGGGCCATCGATCACGGTCCCTCCGGGGGCGGCGAGCAGCTCTACATCGCCGAAGCCGGCAACAACCACGGTTGGCCCCAGGTTTCCTTCGGCACCGAGTACGATACCGACGAGTTCATCGGTATCGGCCAGGAGGCGCCCGGTGTCACGCCGCCCGTCCACGTATGGGACGACACCCTGGCCCCCTCCGGCCTCGCCTTCTATACCGGCGATGAGTTTCCCGGCTGGCAAGGCAACCTCTTCGTAGGTGCTCTCTATGCCGAGCGACTTCATCGCCTAGTGCTGGATGGCAACGAGATCGCGCATGAGGAGGTACTGCTCGAGAACGAGCTGGGCCGCATCCGCGATGTACGCCAGGGCCCCGACGGCATGCTCTACGTGGTCACCGACGAAAGCGACGGTGGGGTCTACCGCATAGAACCCGAGGCCTGATTTCCCTTACATTGTTGGCAGTGGCTGGAGGTCCGTTCGGCCTTCAGCCTCCGTCGATCAATAGGTGAGGGAATTGCCATGGCCAAGCACTCCGAAGAATTTCTCAAGCTCGCCGACGAGGCCAAGCAACGCATCCGACAAGTCTCGCCCGCCGAAGCCAAGGCATTGGTTGCCTCGGGGTCCCTTCTGCTTGATGTGCGCGACAAGGAAGAGTTCGAAAAGGAACATATCGAAGGTGCAGTGAATATCAGCCGCGGCACTCTTGAGATGCACATCAGCGACGTGGTACCCGACAAGCAGATGCCCATCGTCTGCCACTGTGCCGGCGGCAACCGGGGTGCCCTGGCTGCCGATACCCTGCAGAAAATGGGTTACAAGGTCGTCAATCTCGAGGGTGGGCTCAAGGCTTATCAAGAGGACGAGGATCGGGGCTAGCTGGGTTCTGGATACGATGGGATCTAGTGGGTAGAGTCAAGACAACGGGGACCGGTCGCTAGGCGTCCGGCCCCATCTCTATCACCACGCCTAATCAATCGGCTTTGACACCTTCCGGAAGTTCGAAGGGAACCCCCTCGGGCGCATGAAAATTGACCGGGATCTCCCCTGTCAGCGCTTCCTGGAAAGCCACCAGCTCATCCAACGCTTCACTGTCTAGATCCTGGCCGAGCTGGACCCGTGCCATGACTGCAGTCGCGCGACGCAGGTTGTCGACCGAACCATCATGGAAATAGGGTCCGGTCTTCGCCACGTTGCGCAGCAGGGGTACGCGGAAGAAGAAACGATCACGCTCTTCGCCGGTCACCGTCATCAGGCCCGACATGATTTCCGGCGAGCCGGTATGCTCCCAGTAGTTCTCCATCACGCCGAAACGCTGCAACATGGTTCCGCCTACCAGATTGCCGCTGTGGCAGCCCACACAGCCGACGTTCATGAAGCGGTCTAGCCCCTTCACTTCAAGCTCACTCAATGCGTCATCATCCCCTTCGAGCCATGCATCGAAGGGTGACGGGGTACGGAGCGTAGCCTGATAGAATTCCAGTGCCGCGCCATAGTTCTCTACCGATATGGGCTCGGGATCGTTAGGGAAAGCCGCCTGGAAGAGCTCTTCATAGCCATGTTCTCCCCTTTGCACTCATTTCCAGCCAAAAGAGACTGAAAACCTGTAGGCAACGTACAGAAAGGGAGAGAGCCATAGCAAAGAGTTCAGGTTCAAGTTGGATGTTTCTTGACCATGGTCAACTCGAGGGGTGTTGAGACTCACATATGACAGAGCCAGGGGATGCAAGACACTGCTGCAGGAGCATGCGCAGGCGCAGCGGCTTCAAGGGTTTGAGCAGGCAGTCGATTCCCTCCCGGCGGGCCCGTCCTTTCAAAGCGGCATCATGGTTGGCGGTGATGAGTATCACCTGCAGTTCGGGGAAGCGTTTGCGTAACCGACTCGCCACCTCCAGCCCATCCTGGGCGTCATCATCGCCAAGATGATAGTCGACCAATAATGCATCGGGCCGATCGATTAGCCCCTTTCCTTCGAGCTCGTCCAACGATGCAGCTGTGACGACTCGACAGCCCCACCCTTCCAGCAAGGCGAGCATTCCTTCACGTATAGCGGCATCGTTATCGATGACCCAAACCGATACTCCCGCCAGCGGATTCGACAAGTCCTTGTGGATCTCTGGCACGGAATAGCGCTCTCTTGCGGGCAAGGTCGTCGCATAGGGGACCATTATGGAGAAGACCGAGCCATGCCCGGGACGCGACGCCAGTCGCAGCGCATGTCCCAGCATGGCAGATATTCTGTCTGCAATGGCCAGGCCGAGTCCCAAACCGCGATCATGCTCATCCGCACCAGCACCGAGCCGACGAAATTCAAGAAATATCGCCTCCTGCTGAGCCGTTTCGATGCCGGGCCCGGTATCCACCACCGCGATTTCGAGTCCTTCCGGGCGCCGCCTGCAACCGAGCAGGATACGCCCCTGCGGGGTATAGCGAAGCGCATTGGAAAGGAAGTTGCGTACCACTCGCGCCAGCAGTGCCAAGTCCGACTCTATGACGATATCGCAAGCCACATAGTGAAATTCGAGGCCCCGCGCCGACGCCATCTGACGATACTCTTCGGCCAGGACATCGAGTAGCTCACTTGCGCGGAAGGGCGCCTTGTCTGGCTTCAGCAGGCCTGCATCCAGCCGCGATATATCCACCAGCGTTCCCAACAAGGCTTCCACATCCTTCAGCGAGCGGCCGACATTGCCCACCAGCCGTCGCGACGTTGCAGGCAGGACATGCTCCTCCAGAGCGCTTGTGAAGAGGCGCGCCGCATTCAACGGCTGCAACAGATCATGACTGACCGCCGCCAAAAAGCGTGTCTTGGAGTGATTGGCCGCTTCGGCTTCGGCCTTGGCCTTATGTAGTTCGAGCAGCGTCTGCTGCAAGGTCTCGGTGCGTTCTCGCACCTGCTCTGCGAGCAGGACGGTATGCTCGAAAGCAGCATAAGGAGCACCGCCCAACGAACCGCCGGCCTCCACCCGCTCGATCAAGGCAGCACAGATACGCCGCAACCGAGCATTCTCCTCTTCGAGAGCGAGGCACCTGTCACCGACCTCTCCTGAGCGCTCAGAGGGATGGGCGAGATCCAATGGCAACGCCAGTGAAGGTCTGGTTGAGGTGCATGCCATGGTACTGCTCCCCGTAGGTATTGAAGCCAATGACGCCAGCGCGTCCTAGTAGGCAGGAGGCGCTCTCGACCTGATTCAGGCTCTCCAGCTCGAGCCGGCGAAGAAAGCAGTCGCAGCCGAGTATGAGAGCGGGTTCGCCTTGGCGCTGACGCAGCCCGGCAAGAACGTCTTCGAGCTGCTCCAGCAGCGGCGCGGCCTCCATGGCAGTCAGGACGATGCCGTTTTCAACGGCACAGTAGAAGCTGAGACTGCCGTCCGGGTTCGCTCCCTGAATGGAGCGCACGTAATGCTGCTCGCCGATACGTACGGCAAGCGGGTAGCGAGCGAAGACTTCCGCAGTAAGGTCTGCCAGCGGCATGCCAACGAGCCGGGCATACTCCTCGGCAGCCGGCACAGCATTCAGCTCTATCACCCTGCGCCGTTCATGATCGGCATGCGTCACCACCAGCTTGTGTTCGCGAGGTTGCAAGTGGTGCGCGGTGAAAACTTCGAAAGGCAGGCAGGTCTGAAACATCACTATGACGGCCGATTCATTGTGGAAACCGCCGCTACTGAAGACATGGGTATGTGCCAGGTGATTGTCATCTCCGGCCGACCCACCAAAGCTGGGAATGCTACCAAGGGCGGTATCCAGCGTGGCCAGCACTTGCTCCTCGCAGCTGGAAAGCCCATCCAGCAGCGTCATCACGAAATGCTGACCGTCCCAGCCAGGCGCCTCTCGACGGCAGTCTTCGAGCAACTTGCCGGTGAGCCGCTGCGCCTGGATCAAGTCGAAGCCTGCCAGGTCATCGATAAGGGCATGGGCGACGGAAAAATAGCGCCGGTCGAAACCGATCGCCACGATGCAGCCTCGACAGTAACCCTTGGGAGTGATCTCGCCAGCAGTCGTGCAGCCAACGACCGCCACATCTCCGAATACGTCGGTCATGGCTTGCCCCAGCCTGTCCAGCGGATACTCGGCACTGCAAAAAAACAGCACGAAGCCCAGTTCGGCATGCTTCAGCGATATGCCAAGTTCTGTCGCCGCAGCGGAAGGATCCTGACGTCCGCTGTAGGCAGTTCGCACGGCCGGTCCGGAAGCCGTGAGTGTCGGGTCGGCAGGCTTGGCATATAGTAGATCCATGGTGGGGATCTCCGCTGTTTCGCTCCAGTTTAGGGCGATCGCGAAGCGCTTCACAACGCACTGAAGGGATTTACCTGCCCCCCATCATGTCGGCACGGCGCCAGCTCAACCCTGACGTCGGTCGAGCCAGGCTTCCAGCGCCTCGAGGGTAACGGGAATACTGGCCTGCAGCACTCTGAGTTCGACGGCCACTTCCTCATGCTGTTCATGGCGTGCCGCAAGCTCCAGGCGACGAGCCGTAGCAGCCAATCTACGCCCGCCGAGGCTTCCCGTTTCGCCCTTGACGCGATGTGCCCTGTCCGCCAGGGCCGACAGATCGCCGCACTCGAACGCTTCGCTCAGGCTCACAGCGTGTTGTTGTAATTGCTCACGATGCACGGCGAACAGGGTGCCAAGCGTTGCCAGACCCAGCGACTCCTGCAGCTCGACGAGGACTTCCTGATCGAGCATTTCTGCCGTTGGCATAACCTGGTCACTAACGCTCAGGGTTCGTCCCGCCAGGCCCAGCTTGAGCGTCGCCGCCAGGTCGGCGCGTCGCAGCGGCTTGGCTAGATACCCCGTCATGCCCGCTGCCAGGCAGCGCTCGCGCTCGGCGCCCGGACCGCCGGCCGTCATCGCGATGATAGGCACCGTAGCGCGCCAGTCCGCCATCGCGCGGAGATGCTGAGTCGTTTCCAGACCATCCATATCGGGCATCTGGACATCCATGAAAATGAGATCGAAGGTGTCCCGGCCGGCCATGTCCAGCGCTTTCTTACCACTCTCGGCCACGCTGACACTGCATCCATGACGTTCGAGCATGGCCACCGCCACCTGCTGGTTCACCGGATTGTCCTCTACCAGCATCACCTTCGCACCGATGCTGGGCTCCGGCTCCCGCTCCAGCTCAGGCTGGGAAGCAGCTTTCTCAGGCTCGCCAGCGGACACGCCTTGCAGGGGCAACTCGACCCAGAAGTAGCTGCCGTGGCCGAGGCGGCTATCGACACCGATGGTGCCGCCCATCGCTTCCGTCAGGCGCCGGCTGATGGAAAGGCCCAGCCCGGTGCCGCCATAGCGCCTCGCCGTAGAAGCGTCAGCCTGACGAAAAGGCTCGAACAGCCACTCCTGCTTTTCCTCCTCGATTCCAGGGCCGGTATCGCGAACCGCAAGGTTCAGCCCACCCTGACGGCCCAGCGTAGCCTCCACGCATACTCCACCCCGCTCGGTAAACTTGATGGCATTGGAGAGCAGGTTCAAGAGCACCTGGCGCAGCCGCGCCGGGTCTCCGAGGACATGTTCCGGCAAAGACGACGATATCTTGCTCGTCAGCTTGAGCCCCTTGAGTTGGGCGTGCGGCTCGAATAGACGGCAGGCTTCGCCGATAAGCGTTGCCAGACGAATCGGCCGCCGTTCGAGTTCCAGCTTGCCCGATTCGATTTTCGAGAAATCGAGTATGTCGTTGATCAGATCCAGCAGGCGCGCCGCACTGACATGCAAGGTGCGAGCGTACTCTCGCGATTTCGGATCGAGCGGTCTATCCAGCATGAGATCGCTCATGCCGATGACGCCATTGAGAGGCGTGCGTATCTCGTGGCTTACGGTAGCCAGAAACTCCGATTTCGCCTTGCTGGCGGCCTCAGCTCGCTGCGCGGTGGACTGCAGCTCACGGCTCAGAGATTCCAGCGATCGTCGCGCCTCGGCATTGTCTCGCCCTTCTCGCACCAGAAACACCACGACCAGCAAGGCGGAAAGACTCATGGCCATGATCAGCGCCAACAGCAGCGCATATAGCGTCTGCAGCGCTTCCCGGTCGCGGGTGGCGGATTCGGCAAGGTGGCCATTGATGGCAATGATAAGATGCTCGGTCAGCCCCCCGACGCGCTCCAGGCGATCGGACAGGACCCAGCGTTCTCCCTGATCGAGTTCCTCGATCTCTGCGAGCAGGGCATCGATATCATCCATGAGTACCACGAGGTCGGGCAGCAGCCGGCTGGCCATGGGCACCTGCTGCAATATCTGGCTGATGTCACCACGGTGAAGCAGGTTGATGCGGCTGTAGATCAGCTCGAAGCGTAAACGAAGGGACTGGAGCGACCTGCCGGTACCGACCTGCAATGCCAGATCGCTGCGCAGCTGGACGATGTCGCGGTCCAGCTTGTAAGCGTGCCAAGCGGCATCGCCAATCACGCTGCGATGCAGCGTTTCCTGGCGCCAGGCGGCCAACCCGACCACCACCAAGGCAGCGGTGAAGAAAAGCAGGGCCGCCACGGCCCCCAGCTTCAGGCGCAGCGGATAGCGCAGCACGCGTCAATTCTCCGCCAGCGAATCTCTATGAACACCAGAGTCACGGCACATCGATGGCACCGACATGCCAGACAGAGCGGTGGCGGATGGTTTCGTTGAGCAACTGAGGGTGCTCGTCGAAGGGATAGAGCACGAAGACAGGCCCGAGGTCACGCACGGCAATGGGGGCGCCGTCGCGCTTGATGGCGAGTATCACGTCATAGTCCTGAACGTCGGACCGAGGGATCTCGACTTCATATTCGTTCAAGGACGTCACCCGCACGCTCTCACCTTCCGCTCCAGCCGCTTCGAGTACGGCACGAAACAGTG
The DNA here is from genome assembly GCF_057473365.1 of Halomonas sp. TH-94. NCBI lineage: Bacteria > Pseudomonadati > Pseudomonadota > Gammaproteobacteria > Oceanospirillales > Halomonadaceae > Halomonas > Halomonas sp. TH-94. The sequence continues at coordinate 17,926 of NZ_JBYCKL010000073.1, read as the reverse complement.
GCCCCTCGAAGCGTCCAACCCCCTCCGTCCAGGGTGTCGTCGTCTCGATAACATGGGGTGAAAGGGACATCAGCTGCTCATAGTCGAGATGCAGCTCGCCGTCGACATTGGGATATTCGATATTGCCAGTCACCCTGAGCAATACCTCGCCTTCAGGGGGCGGCAACGGCTCGGCGAGTGCGGGCAGGCTGGAAAGCAGCAGGGCAACCGTTGTCATTGCGCAGCTTGGCCATGATCGACGCATAGTGGACCGTCCCAGTCAGTGGTATCGGCCAAGCCTACGCGAATCTCAACAAAAGTTCAGGTAGTAAACACGACAAAAAAACCGACAGGGGACACTGCCCCCTGTCGGGTACGGGGGCTCAGCTCTGGATCTTTTCCACCGGCTCACAGCGCACCAGATCCTCATACGCATGCCAGCTGGCGTGGCCAAGCACTGGCAGGATCAATGCCAGGCCGATATAGAACGTCATCACGCCGATCAGAACGCAGCCGGTGAGAATGGCCGCCCACAGCAGCATCGGCTTGAAGTTACGCGCCACCGTGCGCACGCTCGCTTCTATCCCTTCCATGAAGGTGAGGTCCTGGTCCATGAGAGTAGGAATGGCCACTACACTGATGGCAAAGGCACCAAAGGCGAGCACCGCCCCCATTGCGCTACCCACCACGATCAGCCCGAGGCCTTCCGGCGTGGTCAGCAGAGATGCGTAAAGCTCAGCCGGCCCCGGCGCCTCGAAGCCGAAGAACAAGGCAAACAGCAGCGTGGCCAGGCGAATCCAGGCAAGAAAGAAGATCATCATCATGACGCCCATCATTGCCAGCTGACCCGCATGCGGACGCCAGGCGCCAAAGGCGTCACCGAGGTGAGGTTCGCGACCGTGCTCCAAAGCTCGACTGATGCCATAGGAGCCGACCGCCACCAGCGGCCCCAGGAACATGAAGCCTGCTACCAGCGGCAATAGCCAATGCCAGAGATCGAGAACGATGGCCCCGGCGGTGACGGCAATACTCAAGCCGACCCAGAACATGCCATAGGCAAGACTGACGGCCGTGGCCCGGCGAAAATCCTCGAAGCCTGCGGCAAGCCACGCTCGGGGCCTGTCCATGCCAATCGGGTTGATGGTGATCTTGACGTTGGGAACGGATGATTGTCCGGCGGATTTGGTCGCTGCATTCATTGTTCTACCCCGTTGGTCGCCATGGTGGGACAGTGAGCGTCTTTCCGGCCGGGTGGTCCGGATGACATCTTATTGTCTTCATGCCTTCTACTGTAGTTGACCGCGCACAAGGCTGCTGAGCAAAGTTGTCAACGCAACGGGCAATCTCTCCACCTTATTTTTATGGCACCTTGTACTGCTAAGTGTCTCTGCCGAGAATGAGGCAGCAATCATTTCCTCATGGAATAAGGCCATTATCTATTGGCCTGTTCAGTCATAAGGGAATGCCGAAGTGTTCCTTCTTGCGTCCCGCTTTTGCCATTAACATGCAGCTACTGGTTGGGACACAAAAAAATACGCTATCAGGAGCCTGACGATGAAACGGTCCTTGCGCATGGCGGTTGCGCCGGTAATGGGCGCACTGCTGCTCACGGGTGTCGCTGCACCGAGCTTTGCCGAACCCACCTTCTCTTCCGAGCAGGTCGATCTCATGGCGAGCGGTTGCGCCAATTGTCACGGCACCGATGGCCGTCTGGTGGGCAGCGTGCCGACCATCGCCGGGCGTCCCGCTGCGGTGCTGGAAGCCCGCCTGTTGGCGTTCAAGCATGGCGAGCCGGGCGATGTCACCATCATGGATCGCATTGCCAAAGGGTTCACCGACGAAGAACTCGCAGCCCTGGCTGGTCATTTTGCCGCCATAGACCCGGTGGACAAAGACGATTCGAACAATGCACAAGAACCGCAGGAGTGAGGCGCGCCATGACTAAGCATCTCCAACGTTCCGGCATCAACCGTCGCCAGCTGATCAAAGGCCTTGGCGCCGCTTCGCTGTTGCCACTGGTGGGTGGCGTCGCCCCCTTTGCCATCGGCGGCGAGAACGCCGGCAAGGTCGTGGTGGTAGGTGGCGGCTTCGGCGGGGCTACCGCCGCCAAATACCTCAAGCGCGCCAATCCGGCGATCGAGGTCATCCTGGTCGAGCCGGCCGAAACCTTCTACACCTGCCCTTTCAGCAACCTGCACCTGGGCGGTCTGCGCAGCATGGATGCCATCGCCCACGGCTACGACGAGTTGAAGGACCGCTATGGCGTGCGGGTGATCCATGCCACGGCCGAGGAGGTCGATGCCGCGGCACATACGGTACGTCTCTCCACCGGTAGCGACCTGGAGTACGACCGACTGGTGCTTTCTCCCGGCATCGACATCCGCTGGAATGCGCTGGAAGGCTACGACGAGGAGGCAGCCGAAAAGGCGCCCCATGCGTGGAAGGCCGGCAGCCAGACGGAAATACTTCGCGCTCAGCTGGAAGCGATGGACGACGGCGGCACCTTCGTCATGGTCGCCCCGGCCAACCCCTTCCGCTGCCCACCTGGCCCCTACGAGCGCGCCAGTCTGGTGGCCAACTACCTGTCGCAGTACAAGCCGAAATCGAAGGTGCTGATTCTCGACGCCAAGGACAACTTCTCCAAGCAGGGGCTGTTCATGGAGGGCTGGGAGCGGCTTTACGGCGACCGTATCGAATGGGTCGGTCTTTCCAACGACGGCCGCGTCACCCGGGTCGACGCCGAGCGTCTCGAAGTGGAGACGGAGTTCGGTACCGTGCACCGTGCCGATGTGCTCAACGTCATCCCGCCGCAGAAGGCCGGCTGGATTGCCGAGCGGGCCGGCGTCACCGACGATTCCGGCTGGGTGCCGGTCAAACCGGATACCTTCGAGTCGCTGCAGGTCGAGGACATCTACGTGATCGGCGATGCCACCGTTGCCGCGCCGATGCCCAAATCGGGCTTCTGTGCCAACGCCCAGGCCAAGGTCGTGGCGGCGGCGATTGCCGCTTCACTCGAGTCGCGGCCGGCCCCGGAGGCATACTGGACCAACACCTGCTACAGCCTGGTCGGCCCTGAGTATGGTATTTCCGTGGCCGGCGTCTACCGCGTGCAGGACGGAGTGATTGCCGAGGTCGAGGGGTCAGGCGGCGTGAGCCCGATGGATGCCCCCGACGCCACTCGGGCGCTGGAAGCGGAATATGCCGTCGGCTGGTATAACGCCATCTGCCAGGACACCTGGGGCACCCAGGCCTGAATTCTGCCGCGACAAGACGCTATAATACTCGGCCACCGCTGAGCTTGCTGAAGGGCCACCTCCGGGTGGCCCTTTCCACTTGCCAAACTTGATTTGGGAGCTGCGTACCATGAGCCATACCGAGCTGGTCGTTTGGATGGGGTTGGCGATCGGCCTGGTCTTCGGCGCCACAGGACAGCTTTCCGGTTTCTGCCTGATGCGCAGTCTCGTCAACGCCACCACGCTGAGCGACTGGCGCAAACTGAGAGCTTTCGCTCTGGCCATGGGCGTGGCTCTGCTCGGCAGTCAGGGTCTGGCCGCAACGGGCCAGGTGTCGCTGGCAGCTTCGCTGTACGCGGTTCCTACCTTCTCGTGGCTTGCCTTGCCCCTGGGTGGCCTGCTGTTCGGTTACGGCATGGTACTTGCCAACGGCTGCGGTGCCCGCGCCCTGGTGCTGCTCGGCAGCGGCAACCTGCGCAGTTTCGTGGTGCTGGTTTGCCTGGGACTGGCCGCCTACATGGTACTTTCCGGCATACTCGCCCCGCTGCGCCTGTGGCTCGAGAGTGGCACCACGCTGCGACTACCCGCCGCTACCCTACCGCAGTGGGTCGGCCTACCCGGCTGGCTTCCAGCGCTGCTGCTGGGCGGAGCGCTGTGTGTCTGGTCCTTCGCCAGCCCTGACTTTCGCCGTTCTCCCACGGACTGGGGCGGCGGTCTCGTGATCGGCGCCCTGATACCCCTCAGCTGGTACACCACCGGGGTGCTCGGTTTCGATGATTTCGAACCCGTGCGCCTGGCCAGCCTCACGTTCGTCGCCCCCATCGGGGAGTCGTTGCAGTACCTGATGCTATCTACCGGGACGCGTCTTGGCTTCGGTGTCAGCGTGGTGGGCGGGGTACTGGCCGGTGCGCTGGCGATGGCGCTATTGCGGAAGGATTTCCACCTAAAGAGCTTCGACTCACCCCCCCATATGCTGCGCAGCATGCTGGGGGGCGTCTTGATGGGTATCGGTGGTGTCCTGTCCCTCGGATGCTCCATCGGCCAGGGGCTCTCGGGTTTCTCGACGCTGTCGTTGAGCGCCTTCATCGCCATAGCGGGTATCGTGGGAGGCGCCTTGTTGGGAATCCGCGGGCCTCTGGCGCTGTCCAAGCATTGATCCAACCGGGAGGAACCCATGCATTCGTCAGTCAGCTGTCGCCATCATTCCCTTGCTCGCCGCCTGCGAGGTGGCATGGTCGCCGCCGTTGCCGGCCTCGCCCTGGCCACCCTGGCCCTGCCGGCGCTGGCCAACGAGCCCTGGCAACGGCTGGAAGCCGCCAAGAGCGTGCTGGGTGAAAGCGAGCCCCATACTCAAGGGCTCTCCCTTGACCTTCCGCACGTCTCCGAAGACGGCTCGGCCGTACCGCTCACGGTTAGCTTCAGCGGCGAACTCGCCGAAGGCGATTACATCGAGCGTATCGACCTGTTCGCCAACGCCAATCCGTCTCCCGAGATCGCCACCTTCCGACTGTCCGAGCTCAGCGGCAAGCCGGAGATCTCGACACGGGTGCGTCTCAACGAAACCCAGGAAGTCATTGCCATCGCCACTAGCCAGCAAGGCGAGCGTTTCGCGACTTCCCGCGAGGTGCGCATTACCGTAAGCGGCTGTCTGGTTCGTGCGGGTGGCGAAACAGCAGACGTCCTCACCAATGCGCGTGTCAGTGTGCCCTCCGGCTTATCGGCAGGAGAGCCTGCAGAGGTGCGCACCCTGATCAATCATCCCATGGAGACCGGACTGCGTGAGGGCGACGACGGTGAAATTCTGCCACGCCACATCATCGAACGTTTCCTCGTTTCGATGAATGGCGATGTCGTGTTCGAGGCCGAGCTGCACCAGTCGATCTCGGCCAACCCTTATCTGCGCTTCTTCCTGGCGCCGCAGGAGAGCGGCGAAGCGGAATTCACCTGGCAGGACGACTCCGGCGAAACGGCGCGTCAAGTCACCGAGCTGGACCTCACCTGAACGTGCCCAGCACGGCTCCCTGAAAGCAAACGACCCGGCCAAGGCCGGGTCGTTTGCTTGCGAGCACATCAGCACTCAACGCACGATCATCACCGACATCTTGGAATGATGAACCACATGCTCGGCGTTGGGCCCGAGCACGTAATCGGCGAACTTGCGCTTGTTATGGGACGCCATCACGATCAGGTCGGCGTCGAGTTTCTTGGCCGTCTTGACGATCGCCTCCCAGGGCGAGCCGTCGACGATCACCGACTGGACCTTGATGTCATCGGGTACATTCTCCTCGATGAAGCGATGCTGCGCCTGGGACACCGCATCGTGCGCCTTCTTGGCAAAGTCGCGCGGGAAGTAGGAGCCCACCAGCGGCATGTGGTAGTCCGGCAATACCGTAACCACGTGCAGCGAGGCCCCGAAGGTCCGGCACAGGGTCACTGCCGTAGGCAGTGCCTTGGCCCAGGACGAGGCTTCGTTAAGGTCCACTGACAACAGAATCTTGTTGTACATGTTGTTCCCTCCTCAGGCGTGAGCGGTCGACGACGGCTGCTGAAGCTTGCGCCGACGCTGCAGCAACACCACCACACCGAATAGCAGGAAGCCGGGTATCCACATCCACTCCTTGGCCCAGCGATCCACCGGAGCCAGCACCTCGATGATCTCCTGGTCGAAGTCGAAGCCGATATCCGCCGCCAGGCTACCGAACTCGACGAAGTCGACCGTGGCCTGATCGCCATCGACCCACAGCTCCATGCCCAGCCGCTCCATGCGCTCTTCGGCCGTATCGCCGCGCGGCACCGGCACCAGCAGGTAGGTGGTCATGGGATCGCCGAAGGCGTCCTCGCCGGCGATCTGCACGCGCAGCTGGCTGCCATCTTCCACTTCGCCGAGGGCCTGTGCGAACTCGGCCGGCGGGATCGATTGATAAGGATCGTGAATCCGATCCATCCAGTAGCCGGGCCGGAACAGCGTGAAGGCCACCAGCAGCAGCAGGATGGACTCGTACCAGCGGCTGCGTACCAGCATGTAGCCCTGGGTACCGGCAGCGAATATCAGCATGGCGATGGTCGCGATGATGAATATCACGATGCCCTGCAGCCAGCCGACCTCGATCAACAGCAGGTCGGTATTGAAGATGAACAGGAACGGCAGCGCTGCCGTGCGCAGGCTGTAGTAGAAGGCCTGAAAACCGGTGCGCAGCGGATCGCCGCCGGACACTGCCGCCGCCGCAAACGATGCCAGCCCCACCGGGGGCGTCACGTCGGCCATGATGCCGAAGTAGAAGACGAACAGGTGCACCGCGATCAGAGGCACGATCAGGCCGTTCTGCTGCCCCAGCATTACGATTACCGGCGCCATCAGGGCCGAGACCACGATGTAGTTGGCGGTAGTGGGTAGCCCCATGCCGAGGATCAGGCTGAGAACCGCGGTAAGCAGCAGTATCAGCATGAGGTTGCCCATGGCCAGTATCTCGACCACATCGGCCAGCACCAGCCCAACCCCGGTCTGAGAAACGGCTCCCACCACGATGCCCGCCGTGGCAGTGGCGATACCGATGCCGATCATGTTGCGAGCACCGGCCACCAGACCATCCCAAAGATCGAGGAAGCCTTCCTTGATGTCGGCGACGATACGACTGCGCCCCCGGAAGAAGGCAGTGATGGGGCGCTGGGTGATCATGATGAAGATCATGAATACCGTAGCCCAGAACGCCGACAGGCCCGGCGACAGCCGCTCCACCATGAGGCACCAGACCAGCACGACCACCGGCAGGATGTAGTGCAGCCCCACCATCACGGTCGGCTTTGTCTGGGGCAGCTTCACCACCCTGGAAGTCGGATCGTCGAGTTCGAGCTCAGGGTAATAGGAGCCGAGCTTGAGCAGACCCACGTACACCGCGGCCAGCCCCACCCCGACGACCCAGGGCGTGGCATCGCCCAGCACCGGCTTGAGCCAGCCAAGGCCATAGTAGACGGCAAACGACAGCGCCATCAGCAGGATCAGCCCGGTGAGAAAACCTATTGCCTTGTGCAGGAACGGCCGTACCGGGTTGCTCGAAGGCAGGCCCTGCATGTCGGCCTTGAGTGCCTCGAGGTGGACGATATAGATGAGTGCGATGTACGAGATGACGGCCGGCAGGAAGGCGTGCCGGATGACCTCGACGTAGGAGATACCCACGTACTCCACCATCAAGAACGCCGCCGCCCCCATTACGGGTGGCATGATCTGCCCGTTGACCGAGGACGATACCTCGACTGCACCGGCCTTCTCGGAGGAAAAACCGACTCGCTTCATCATGGGAATGGTGAAGGTGCCGGTGGTCACGGTGTTGGCAATGGAAGAGCCGGAGATAAGGCCCGTCATACCGGAGGCCACCACGGCAGCCTTGGCCGGCCCGCCCTTGTAGTGACCAAGCATCGAGAAGGCGACCTTGATGAAATAGTTGCCTGCCCCGGCCTTGTCGAGCAGAGCGCCGAACAGTACGAACAGGAAGACGAAGCTGGTCGAGACCCCCAGGGCGATACCGAACACACCCTGGGCCGTCAGCCATTGATGGTTGACCAGACCGTATAGACTGACCCCACGGTGGGCCAGAATGCCGGGCATGTGCGGTCCGAACAGCGAATAGAGGATGAAGAGCGCGGCCACGATCATCAGCGGCGGACCCAGCGCACGCCGTGTCGCCTCGAGCAGTACCACGATACCTACCACACCCACGATCACATCCTGAAGAATCGGTGAGCCGGGGCGGTCGGAGAGCTCGGCATAGAAGATGAAGATGTAAGCGGCACAGAAGGCGCCCACCAGCGCCAGCACCCAGTCCTGCAGCGGGATGCGGTCGCGGGGTGAGCGCTTGAGCGCCGGATACGCCATGAAGGCCAGAAACATGGCGAAGGCCAGGTGAATCGAACGCGCTTCAGTGGCGTTGAACACGCCGATGCGGAAGATATAGGGTAGCGGCGATGCGATCCAGAGCTGAAACAGCGACCAGGCGGCGGCGACGCCGACCAGTAGTTTGCCAGAAGCCCCCAGAGGCTTGCGCGCCCCGGTATCGCTCGAGGCGACCATATCCTCGAGGTCGACCTCGGCTTTGCTTTGATGGGTCTTTTCGTCAGTCATTCCCGTGCCCCATGGCTTGACTCTCAGGGGATAGCCGAAGCTCGATGCGCCAGCGGCTTATGCAAACAGATGCGCGGACCTCCAGGGTCCGCGCATCTCACCAGAGGGAGTGTTAATTCCCCCTACTTAACCGCTTACTCGATCCAACCACGCTCACGATAGTAGCGAGCGGCACCGTCGTGCAGCGGCGCGGTCAGACCGTCGGAGATCATATCCTCTTCATTGAGGTTCTCGAAGGCCGGATGCAGACGCTTGAAGCGGTCGAAGTTCTCGAATACCGCCTTGACGGTTTCGTAAACGACTTCTTCATCCACTGCCGTGGAGGTGACGAAGGTTGCCGCTACACCGAAGGTGTCGACGTCCTCGTCATTGCCACGATAGAGGCCGCCGGGGATCACCGAACGGGTGTAGTAGGGGTACTCTTCGATCAGGGCATCGATTTCATCGCCGGTAACGGGAACGATGCGGGCGTCGATGGTGGTGGTGGCTTCCTGAATGGAGCCGTTGGGGTGGCCCACCACGTAAACCATGGCATCGATATTGTTATCGGAGAGCGCCGCAGCCTGCTCGGCAGCATCCAACTGGGAGGCCAGCGAGAAGGTGTTGGTATCCCAACCCATGGCTTCCATTACCACGTTCATGGTGTTGCGCTGGCCGGAGCCCGGGTTACCGATGTTGACGCGCTTGCCGGGGAAATCGGAGAAGTGCTCGATGCCGGAATCGGCACGGGCCACGACGGTCAGCGGCTCACCGTGCATGGTGAAGACGGCACGCATGTCTTCCCACGCGCCATCGGATTCGAAGTTGGCCTCACCGTGATAAGCGCGATACTGGACGTCGGACTGCACGACACCCATGTCGAGCTCACCGCTCTTCATGCCGTTGACGTTGGCCACCGAGCCACCGGTCGAAGGCGCGTTACAACGAACGTTGTGCTCGTCGCTGCCGCGATTCACCATACGACAGACAGACTGACCCACAACGTAATAGACACCGGTCTGGCCGCCGGTACCGATGGTGATGAAGCGATCCTGTGCCACGGCCGGGGCAGAGAACATGGCGGCACCCAGCAGGGCGCCGGAGAAAGCGGCTGCGGAAAAAGCATGGCGTTTCATTAACACACCTCTTTTAGACGTTATTGGCTAGCTGTCTTGGCTGAAAGCAAGATCCCTGAGTCGCCAAGGCCCAACGAGCTCTCGGCTGACGGTTGCTACCGCTCGCACCTACTTTAGCGAAAAAAACGTCGTCATGTGGTCTTTTTCAACTGGCCTAATTCTAGTAGGAATTTACGTTAATTGTACGTTAATTCCTAAATTGCATAGCCCATGTAAATGCCATCTCTCTACCGTCGCGAAACGCAAGACGTCGCCCTGCGGCTCTGACGCCGAAGGGCGGCGCTGCGTACTGACCGATACGCCAGGCGACGACGTTACCCGCGCAGGAAAAAATGTGCTGGCTAGACGTTGTAACCCAGCGTACGCGGCAGCCACAGCGCAATTTCAGGGAAGATCGCCACCAACGCCAAAGCACTGGCCATGGCCAGCACGAACAGCAGCGCCCAACCGACGGTCTGCTCCAGCCGAATCCTGGCAATGTTGGTGGTCACCATCAGGTTGACCGCCACGGGCGGCGTGAACTGGCCAATGGCAATGTTCATCGCCAGCAAAATGCCGAACCATACCGGGTTCCAACCGAAATGCTGCATCACCGGTATCAGGATAGGCATCATGATCAGATAGATCGAGATGGCATCGAGCAGCATGCCGGCCACGAGCACCGCCAGCATGATCAGGATCAGCAGCATCACGCCGTTGTCGGACAAGCCGATGATCCACTCCGCCAGGTGACGGAAGGTACCGAGCATCGTCCCGGCCCAGGCGAAAATGCCGGCCAAAGCGATGATCAGCATGACCACGCCGGAGATGACCGCAGCTTCGCCGAGCAGGCTCCACAGGTCGCGTAGATTCAGCTCACGAGTCAGGAAGAGTCCGACCAGGGCGCCGTAAGCCACGGCAACCACGGCTGCCTCGGTAGGCGTGAACAGCCCCGAACGCAGCCCACCAAGGATCAGTACCGGGGCGAACAGCGCAGGCAGCGCCTGCTTGAAGGTCTCGCCCACCTTGAGACGCTCCGCTCCTTCCACCGGCGTTCCGCCCTCCCAGCCGTAGCGACGTGAAACCAGCAGCGCCGGCACCAGCAGGGCAAGGCCTGCCAGGATACCGGGGAAAAGCCCGGCGGCGAATAGCGCCCGCAGGTCGACCCCCGGCACCACGATGGAGTAGAGAATCAGCGCCACGGAAGGCGGGATCAGTATCGCCGTGGAGGCGGAAGCGGCGATCAGCGTCGCTGAAAAGGGTTTGGGATATCCCGCCTTGGTCATGCTCGGCAGCATCACCATGGCTACCGCCGCGGCATCCGCCGGGCCTGAGCCACTCATACCACCCATGATCATGCACACCAGCACCGCCACCAGGGCCAGGCCGCCGTGGCGCGGACCGATCAGGGCCTGGGCGAATCGCACCAGCCGCAGCGCCACCCCCGCACGCTCGAAGATCAGGCCGGTCATGATGAACAGCGGAATCGCGATCAGCGGATACTTGGCGATGCTGTTGTAAGTGTTGGTGCCAAGGGTTGCCAGCATCTCGGGGGTAAGCCCTACCAGAATACCCACCGCGCCGGCCAGCGCCAGCGAGAAGGCCACGGGCACGCCGGCAATCAACAGGCCGGCGAAGGCCAGGATCATCCACAGGTCAGGGCTCATCGTCGAGCCTCCCGCGCAGGCGGTCGACGGTTTGCTGCCCCAGTCGCACCAGCATCGCCGCCGCGAGCAGCGGCAGCCAGGCGAGATACCACCACTGCGGCAGCCCCAGCCCCGGTGACAGCGACTCCCACTGGTACTCCTCCCAGGTCAGCTTGGCACCGAACCAGGTGATGAGTCCCAGAACGGCAGCGCCGCACAGCCCCTGAAACAGGATCAGTGCGCGGCGCGGCCCGGCCGGCAAAGCGCGCTCGAGCAGGCCGATGCGAATGTGTCCGTTGCGCCGCAGTGCTACCGAGGCGCCGGCAAAGGTCAATACCACCAGCAGGAACACCGAAAACTCCTCGGTGAAGGCAAGCGACCCGCCGGTCACGTAGCGGGTAATGACGTTGCCCAGGCTGATCAGCGAAATGATCGCCAGCGCCAGCGAGCCCAGCCAACGCTCGGGCCTGGCATCAGGGGAGAACTTCATGGAAGCCTCGTATCGACGAACCCGACTCCGCAGGCGGAGCCGGGGTTAGGCGGGAGAGAGAACTCAGCGCGCTTCGATGGCCTGCCGAGCGGCTTCGACCAGCTCCGGTCCGATACGCGGCATCCACTTGTCGTGCACGCTACGAGTGGCATTGACGAAGGCACCATGCTGCTCTTCGCTGAGCTCAGTGACCTGAACGCCACGCTCCTGGATAGCGGCCAAGCGCTCGCTCTCCTCTTCGCGTGTCATGGCGATTTCCCATTCGCCGGCTTCGACGGCGGTTTCACGCAGAATCTCGCGATGCTCTTCGGAGAGAGAGTCCCACACGCGCTGATTGACGGCGAAGATCAGCGGATCGTTCATGTAGTTCCACAGGGTCAGGTGCTCCTGGCCCACCTGGTCGATACGCGCCACGTCGAACACCGAAAGCGGATTCTCCTGGCCATCCACGGCACCGGTGGTCAATGCCGGCTGGGCATCGGTCCAGCTCATCTGAGTGGGGTCGGCGCCCAGTGCGGTAAAGGTGTCCTGGAACAGCGGCGAGCCCACCACGCGAATCTTGAGGCCGTTCAGGTCGCTCGGCTGGGTGATCGGCCCACGCGAATTGGAAATCTGACGAAAGCCGTTCTCGCCCCAGGCCAGCGGGATGACGCCACGGGATTCGATGGCTTCGAAAATCATTTCGCCGGCTTCACCGCCGGTCACGGCATCCACTGCCGCCTCGTCGGGCATGAAGAAGGGCAGCGAGAAGAGATTGAGCTCCGGCACTTGGGGCGACCAGTTGATGGTCGAGCCCACGGCCATGTCGATCAGACCCGAGCGCATGGCGGAGAATTCACGTGTCTGATCGCCAGCCACCAGTTGGGAGTTCGGATAGACGCGCAGGGTGAGCTCGCCACCGGTCCGCTCCTCCACCAGCTCGGCCCACTTCTCCGCCGCCTGGCCCCAGGGGAAGGCATCGGATAGCACGGTGGAAACGGAGAGCTCGCGCGCCTGCGCCGAGAGCGAAGCGGCCAGCACGGCGGCGCCGGCCAGGGCCGCGGCAATACGGGTGATACGGCTAGGTGAATTCATGACGTGTCCTTGCAGCGAGGGCCGGTTCCGAGAGGACCGGCCATGATTATCGTTCTGGCGGGCATCGGTGGAGCACTGCCTCGCCTCGACATTCTACGATGTCGCGCGTTGAATGGTAGCCCGTTAACCTATCGGACGAAGCGCGTGCTCGCCCCCTGCCCGCGCCTGGGCAAATACGACAAGGAACCTGCCGTGCCGCTGCGCGACCTGCTGCTGGGCCTCTCGATCGTGGCGATCTGGGCCCTGAACATCATCGTCATCAAGCTGGGCGTCGAGGAGCTTCCGCCACTGTTGCTGACCACCCTGCGCTTTCTTCTCGTGGCGGCCGTGCTGGTGCCCTTCCATCCGGTGGCCCGCCATCAGCTGCCCTTCCTGCTCCTGCTCTCGGCAACGTTCGGGACCTTGCACTTCGCTCTACTGTTCATCGGCCTTGGCCAGGCGGAAGCCGGCACCGGCGCACTGCTGGTGCAAATGGGCACGCCCTTCGCCACCCTGCTGGCCGTGGTCTTCTTCGGCGAGCGCTTGAGCCCCAAGCGAATCCTGGGACTGGTGCTCTCCTTCGGCGGCGTGCTGGTATTGGCCGGCGGCCCCAGCCTTCCCTCACCGCTGCCCATGGCCTTACTGTTGTTCAGCGCCTTCGGCTGGGCCGTGTCGCAGCTGTTGATCAAGAAGGGGCCCAATATTGCCCCCCTGGCCCTGGCCGGCTGGGTGGCGCTGTTCGCCATACCCCAGGTGGGCATCGGTTCCTGGTGGTTCGAGCGCGACCAGATGAGCGCTATCGCCAACGCCGGCTGGTTCGGTTGGGGAGCGGTGTTCTACACCGCGGTGATGTCGTCGATCGTTGCCTACGGCATGTGGTACGGCCTGCTTCGCCGTCATCCGGTGAGTCGCCTTGCACCGCTCAGTCTGCTGGTACCGGTGGGCGCGGTACTGCTGGGTGTCGTGCTGCTGGGCGAGTCGCTCAATGCCCATGTGCTGGGCGGGGGTGCCATGGTAATCGCCGGCGTTGCCCTGATCGTGATTCGCTTTCGTGCCCTAATCGGTCGCTGAGCGGCATTCGCCACCCTGCCGACCGGGCCAGCTCACGCAGGCACCCACCTCGATGCCGCGGGATTCGAAGTAGCCGGCGTTGACTTCCAGTGCCGCATAGTAAGTCACGCCCGCCAGGGTGACCGGGCATTCGAAGGCGTTGCGCGACGGGCACGGCTGCATGGTGGCCTTGGCAGCAATACGACCATCGGCATCGAGGAAGGCGATGTCCAGCGGCAGGCGCGTGCGATACATCCAGAAGCCTCCCCGAGGGGACTGGGCCTCTTGGTAGAGAAAAAGCATGCCCGCATTCTCGGGGAGGTGGTCGCGATCCATCAACCCTTTCTGTCGCTCGGCCGAGCTGCGCGCCAGTTCGACGTCCAGCTGGTGGCGTTCGCTCGCGGTGTGGATTTCCAGTGGAACACGTTCGAGCGTAGCGCTCTCCTCTGCCCCCGCCGGCCACTGCCAGAGAAGCAGCATTGCACCCAGCAGCGCCAGAAAGGCACTCTGCTTCCAGCGACTGGCGAATCTCAGCTCATCGAAGATACTCATCTTCCCTCTCCTTGGATTCCTTGGGCAGCAGGTGAATGCCGCTCGCCAGCAACGAGAGTCGGACCCACCCGCCGCGCACCAGCCCACCGCGTCTTGCGGCGTGGGTGGATACGTCGAAGCGCAGGGTCTCGTCGACATGGTCGACCACCACGGCCAGCGATGTCGTCCCGCCCATGATGACCATTTCACTGATACGGCCGCTCACTCGGTTCTCGCGTGGGCCGCACGAGGATCGCTCCTCTCGATGGAGGACCACGTCGGAGTCGGGCACGTACCAGGTGACCGCCTCGCCGGGCGTGAGACGCTCGAGCCCCTGGGCGACGTCGAGTGTGAGGGAGCCCCACTGCAGCCTGCGCTCGCCCCGACTTTCGACCATGCGTCCCTCGAACAGGTTATGACGATCCAGCAGGCGTGCCACCTCGGCGCTGGCCGGGTGGCGAAAAAGGGTGTCGGCATCGCCCATCTGCAGACTCGAGCCACCCTGCAGAACGCAGAGCCGGTCGGCCAGCGCCACGGCTTCATCGAGATCGTGGGTGACCAGCAGGATGGGAATGCGGATCTGCTCGCGTAGCCGTGCCAGCTCCCGCTGCAGCCGGCGCCGGGTCACCTGGTCCACCGCCGAAAAAGGTTCGTCGAGCAGCAACGCCTTGGGCTCGCGTGCCAGCGCACGAGCCAGGGCCACTCGCTGACGCTGTCCGCCGGAGAGCTGCGAAGGATAGCGATTGCCGAGCCCCTGTAGATGCATGCGGTCGAGCCAGCGCTCGGCTCGTTCGTTACGCTCCGCCGCTTCGAGGTGCCCCAACGCCACTCGCACGTTGTCACGTGCGGTAAGGTGCGGGAACAACGCGTAATCCTGGAACACCATGCCGACGCGACGCTGCTGTGGCCGACGATCGAAACCCGCCGTATCGTCGAACCAGACTTCCTCGCCGCAGACGATACGACCGGTGCGCGGTTTCATCAGTCCGGCAATGACCCGCAGCAGCGTGGTCTTGCCGCTGCCGGAGGGGCCGACCAGCGCCAGCAGCTCGCCGGCCTCGCAGTGGAAGTCAGCATCCAGCGGAATGGGGCCGGCCTGATGAACGGCCACTTCGAGCCTTCCGGAGGTGGGCAGCAGCTCGTCTCCACTTTGGCGTTCAGACACGTCGCCACCGCCTGCGGCCCGCCAGGCCGTACACCACGCCGATGGCCAGGAAGGAGACCAGCAGCAGCATCGCCGACATGATGCCGGCGCCGCGTTCGTCGAAGGCCTGCACGCGATCGTAGATGGCGATGGCCAGCGTACGGGTCTCGCCGTCGATGGCGCCGCCCACCATCAGAATCACACCGAACTCACCCAGCGTGTGGGCGAAGGTCAGTGCCAGTGCCGAAATCACGCCGGGCCATACCAGCGGCAGCTCGATGCGCAGAAAGGTCTGCCAGGGAGAGAGGCCGCTGCACCAGGCCGCTTCGCGCAGGTTTGCCGGTATCCCTTCGAAGGCGCGCTGGATCGGCTGCACCGCGAACGGCAGGTTGGCCACCAGCGAGGCGAGTAGAATCCCGGTAAAGGTGAAATTCAGCCCCTCGCCGGTAAGGCGATGCCAGAAAGCGCCGAACGGCGCATCACGCCCGAAGCTGATCATCAGATAAAAGCCCAACACCGTAGGCGGCATCACCAGCGGCAGCGCGATCAGGGCCTCGCACAGCGGTTTGCCGCGGAAGTGCGCATGAGCCAGGGTGCGGCCCACCCACAGCCCCACGGGCAGGAGAAACAGGCAGGTCAGTACCGCCAGCTGCAGCGAAACCGACAGTGCCGTCCAATCCATCAACGCGCCTCGCTCTCTGCATCGAGACGATCGGCGGCCTCCTCGGGCAGGCGGAAGCCGTAGCGCGACAGGATCGTGCGGGCCTCATCCTCCTGCAACCAGGCGTAGAAAGCCCGGGCTGTTTCACCGGCCCCCTTGATCAGCGCCATGCGCTGCACCAGCGGGTCATGCCACGCCTCGGGTATCAGCACGTATTGGCTGCGCTCGGCCAGCTGCGGCGCCAACGCCAGTGACCAGGCGACGAGGCCGCCTCTGGCATCGTCGGACAGGGCAAACTGCGCCGCCTGGGAGACATTCTCTCCGAGGATGCGCAGCGCGGCCGTGGCATCCCACAGCTCCGCCTGCTCCAGCGCTTGGCGCGCCGCCACCCCGTAGGGCGCGTGCTCGGGATTGGCCAGCGCAATGCGCGGCCGCCCCTCACCTCGTCCCTGGGCCTCGAGCGCATCACGCACCCCAGCCAGCGGGTCGTCCTCGTTTGGCATGCCGTCGCGTCCGGCCCGCTGCAGCCAGGCCAGTCGCCCGATAGCGTAGACGACCCCCTCATCCTCGGTCAGCCCCTCTTCATGCAGGGCCAGAACATAGGCCTCATCGGCCGAAAGATAGAGCTCGAAAGGGGCGCCCTGGGATATCTGTCGACGGAAATTGCCCGAGGAGCCGAAGTTGAGGCGAATCTGGTGGCCGGTATCGGCTTCGAAGCGCTGGGCAGCTTCGGTCAGAGCGAACTGCAGATCGGAGGCTGCCGCCACGGTGGGCACATCGGCCTGTACCGGCATTGCAACGACTAGCCAGGCGGCCAACGTCCAGCGAAGAAGTGATTTCATCGAAACGATTCCAGCAGCTGAAGATGACGTGACCGCATTGTCATGCAGCAGCAACAGCCGGTAAAGGCGCCAAGAGGAGTACCCCCTTGGCATGCCCAACCGATCAGGGGGCGACGCTCTCGCGCTGGCCGAGAATGGCCATCAGGTCGATACGCGTCTCCCGCGTGCTGAGGTCGAGCAATTCCTCGAGCGCCTGAAGATGGTCGTGGACGCAACGCCGCGCGGCCTCGCCGTCGCCTTCACGCAAGTAGTTAAGCAAGGCGGGGTGATCCTCGGCCAGGTAGCAGCTCGACAGGCCGGCTCGCTTGTACAGCGCTATGACGATGGAGGTGCGCATGATCAGGTCGGTAAGCATGGCCCCGAGCACTCGATTGGGCGAATGCTCGGCGAGCAGGTGGTGAATCGCCAGCGAATGCTCGATGCGGGCCGCCTCGTCACCGCGGCCATGGGCCTCGGCTTCACGCTCGACGCGAGAGGCAATGGTCGCCAGCAGCGCGTCGTCGAGGCGCCCCGCCAGTAGCGCTGCCACTTCTCCCTCGACCAGACGCCGCGCAGCAAAGGTCTCGCGGGTCTCCTCGATGCTTGGCGCCCGCACCCGAGCCACCTGGTTGGGCTGCTGACTCACGACGTGATCGGCCGCCAGCCGAGTCAGCGCCTTGCGTACCACCGAGCGACTGACGCCAAAGATATCGCCCAGCGCCACCTCGGGCAGGCGTGTACCCGGTGGCAGGCGCTGGGCAAGCACCGCCGCGCGCACCTTGTCGACAATGAAACGATCGCTGATGCGCCCGCCGGCCCGAGTTTCAGCGGCAACCTCATCCTGCCAGGTGGTACTCATGGGTCTGCCCTCTCACCTCATTCATGGGCTTACCTTCGCACGTTTCCCCCTCCCTGACCACAGAAGCGCAGCCGTTCTGTATACAAAATCAGGACCGGCTGTGCTTTTCGGAGACGTCGAGAATCTTAAGGGTATTGGTCCCACCGTGGGCGTTCATGTGATCGCCCCGGGTCAGGATGACATGATCTCCCGGGGCGGCAATCCCCTTCTCCACCAGCAGCGCCAGCGCCCGGTCGTTGAGTTCGCCGG
>NZ_JBYCKL010000072.1:0-29619 GCF_057473365.1 Halomonas sp. TH-94 | reverse complement strand
GAGGAGTACGAGCAGCGCGAGGAGTGATGGGTCTCGGTCGCCGTCGCGTGACCGGCCGCGAGACAAAAAAACGCCTCGCTCCAGGGCGAGGCGTTTCGTATGCGGCCGTGGCAGCATGTCATCGACGGTGGCTTACAGCAGCTGGCTGCTAGTAATTGACGGCGCCGTCCGGATCGATGCTGTGGTAGACGAGCCTCAGCTCGTCAAGGGTAAGGTGTTCGAGGCGTCCGGACAGTAGATCGCTGATCTTCTGTGCCGGTAGCCCGGCGCGGCGAGCAATCTCGCGGCAGCCGAGGTCGGATACGGCGATAAGCCGTGTAACGATGCGCATCAGACGTGTGCGCTTTTCCAGATCCCTGACATCGAGGTCAGGGCAACTTCGCGGGGGGTCGATAAGATCCGCGTTGGAAAAATGTCGTGCCGTACTCATGATGCTCCAGTGGGCGATTGCGACAACCACATCATGGGGGGATTTTGACGATTTTGCCAGTGTCGATTGACGACTTTTTCGCAGCGCCGCGCCGGCCCTCGGTGAAAGGCGGGGTGGCTAACCGACCTTGGTGGAATTGCCGAAAAATTACAATAACGTAGAAACTGCCGATTGGCCCCGCAGTGGCGGGGCGTGATAGTTTTTGTCAGTCAAGCGTCCCGGCTCGCCCGGTTCGCTATCATGAACAACCATAAACGTTCCGGTTTCAGGACGGAGGATTCCATGCGAGCTCTCAAATACGCTGCAGCAGCATCGCTGCTGGCCACGGCTCCGCTGGCTGCCGCGCAGCAGCTTTCCATTGCCACTGGCGGTACCGGTGGCGTGTACTACCCGATCGGCGGCGGTTTCGCCGAGATGATCAACAACCACATCGAAGGAGCCAGCGCCACGGCCGAGGTGACCGGTGCTTCGGTGGAGAACATGGGCTTGATCATGCGCGGCGATGCCGACCTGGCACTGGTGCTGGCCGATACCGCCTATCAGGCCTTCAACGGCAGCGGTGACTTCGAAGGTCGCCAGATCGAGAACACCCGTGCACTGGCATCCGTCTACCCGAACGCCGTGCAGCTGGTGACCCTGGCCGACTCCGACATCCAGTCGCTGGAAGATCTGCGAGGCAAGCGTGTCTCCGTCGGTGCGCCCGGCAGCGGCACCGAGCTCAACGCCCGCGCCCTGCTGGAAGCCAACGGCATCACTTACGATGACTTCCGTCCTCAGCGTCTGAACTTCAATGAGACGGCCGATGCCATCCGTGACGGCGATATCGATGCCGGCTTCTGGAGCGTGGGTCCGCCCACCAGTTCGATCCTCAACCTGGCTGCCACCCGCGACATTCGTCTGATCGGCCTCTCCGATGAAGAGATCGAGAACGCACGTGAAGTCGAGCCGGTCTTCGCCACCTACGAACTGCGTGCCGGTATGTACGACGGTATGGATGAAGCGGTCCAGACCATCAGCATTCCCAATGTGCTGGTCGTCAACTCCGACATGGACGATGAGCTCGCCTACGAGCTGACCAAGCTGCTGTTCGAGAACACCGACGAACTGATCGCCGTGCACCCGGCAGCCAATGACACCACCATCGAGTTCAGCATCGATTCCACCCCGGTGCCGTTCCACGATGGCGCCCTGCGCTACTATGAAGAAGTGGGTGCAGAGGTGGCCGACCACCAGCGTCCGTAGAGACGTCGTAGCCTGGCGGTCCATTCCTCATGGACACTTCCGCCAAGCTTGTCACGCTGAGTCGCCGTGCCTTGGGGCCGGCGACTTTCTGCGTGCTGATTCTGACCTATGCATGTGCATTGGCCGACACCTCGCGTCTGGAAGTGCTCGATGACGAGGATCAAGTGTTGGTTGCGCTGCCGATGCCGGAAGGCGAACGCTGGTGCCTGGAGTGGAATCACTCGGTGACGGGTATCCGCGTGCAGGATTGCTATCGCCATATCCAAGGGAGAATGGTACTGGAGCGTAGCCACCAGCCCGACTTTGCCGCCGGACTGGGCCATATCCCGGGACGAGGGCGTCAGGTCTCGGATGGGCAGGGCGGCTACTGGATCGAGGATATCGACGAGCCGGTTGCCGGCAACCGGTATCGACTGAGGGTCGGCTCCGAAAAGGTTGACCATAGACTGCTGCACGACGGGCGCCGGACCAGCCTGAGCGAGAAGGCGGCCGGTGAGCGGGTGACGATCCACCTGCGCACCCCTGACTCCACCCCCTGAGAGGCGCGCATGAGCGAATCTGCCAACCCTCCTGTCACCGTACCCGGTGGCAATGCCATCCAGCCCCGACCGATCCTTTGGTTGATCACCTTGGTCGCTGTGGGGCTGTCGCTGTTCCAGCTCTATTCGGCGGGTATCCAGCCGCTGGGCCTGTTCTATCAGCGCAGCATTCACCTGATGCTGATCATGATGCTGGCATTCCTGATCTTTCCGGTGTTCGGTCCCAACCGCAAGCGCGGTGTGCTGGGTTGGCTGATCGATGCGGCCTTCTTCGCCGGAGCGCTGATCACCGGTGGCTACATGGTGCTTTATCTCGACGAGATCATTCGTCGCGCCGGCTTCTGGAGCCAGACCGATATCATCGTCGGCTGCATTGCCACCGTGACCGTGCTCGAGGCCAGCCGCCGCGCGGTGGGGTTGGGCATGACCATCATCGGCTTGATCGCCATTCTCTATGCCTTCGCCGGGCCACGGGGTGAGCTGCCCTGGCTGGGGCAGTTCATGCCCGGCATTCTCGAGCACCGCGGCTACAATATCGATCGCGTGGTGGGCCAGCTCTATCTGGGCCAGGAGGGGATCTTCGGCCTGCCGCTGGGGGTGGCGGCCACGTTCATCTTCGTCTTCGTGCTGTTCGGTGCCTTTCTCGAAAGCACCGGCGCAGGCAAGTTCTTCATCGATATGGCCTATGCCGCCACAGGGCGTCAGCGCGGCGGTCCGGCCAAGGCTGCCGTCATCGCTTCCGCCGGCATGGGCTCGATCTCCGGTAGCGCCATCGCCAACGTCGTGACCACCGGCGCCTTCACCATTCCGCTGATGAAACGGTTGGGCTACAAGCCCCACCAGGCGGGCGGGATCGAGGCTGCCGCTTCCACCGGCGGCCAGATCATGCCGCCACTGATGGGAGCCGGCGCCTTCCTGATTGCCGAATATACCAACACGCCCTACCTGGACGTGGTCAAGGTGAGCATTCTGCCCGCCATCATGTACTTCGCTACCGTTTATCTCTTCGTGCACATCATCGCGCTCAAGCAGGGCATGCAGGGACTGCCGCGTAGCGAACTGCCGCAGATGCGCGACGTCATGCGTGAAGGCTGGCACTTCCTGCTGCCGCTGGCGGTGCTGGTATGGCTGCTGGCGATGCACATGTCGCCGATGAGGGTAGGCTTCTATGCAGTCGTGTCGATGGTGGCCGTGGCTGCGCTGCGCTATTCCATCTGGTTCCTGTTCATCGCACCGCGGCAGGGCCAGCCCGTCACGATAGCCACTATCGGCCGGGCGATCTGGGCCGGCTTCGTCAAACTCATCGAGGGGCTCGAGCTCGGGGCACGCAATGCGGTGGCGGTCTCCCTGGCCTGCGCCGTCGCCGGCATCATCGTCGGCGTCGTGGGTCTGACCGGCCTGGGTCTCAAGTTCTCCGCCATGATGATGGCGTTCTCCGGCGGCAACATCGTGCTGGCGCTGCTGATGGTTCTGCTGGCCAGCCTGATCCTGGGCATGGGGCTGCCGGTTACCGCCAGCTATATCGTGCTGATCGTGCTGGTTGGGCCCGCACTTACCGCCGAGTTCGGCATTCCGCTGCTGATCGCGCACCTGGTGGTGTTCTGGTACTCGCAGGACTCCAATGTCACGCCACCCATAGCGCTGGCCGGCTTTGCCGGGGCGGCGATTGCCGGCAGCAAGCCGATGGCCACCGGGGTACAGGCGTGGAAATTCGCCAAGGGGCTCTATCTGATCCCGATGTTCATGGTCTTCAACCCCGAGATCATCATGGGCGGCCCGCTGCATGTGCTGGCATGGAACGGGGTGATCGCGATACTGGCGCTTGGGGCTTTCGCAGCAGCGCTGGAGGGGTATCTCTTCACTCGTATGTCGTGGCTGCCGCGCATCGCCATTACGGGCGCCATCGTGGCGGTCTTCTATCCCAACTTCTTGATAGAGGCGGTTGGGGTGGCGGTGATGATAGTGGCCATCGGAGCCAACTGGCTGGCCAGTCGGCGTGAGATGGCAGCGGCTTCGCCGAGCGGCGGCTAGGCCTGGGGGCGTCTGAGGCGCCCTTGCCCAACTGGTCTAGATGACGGCGCCTTCGGGCGCCGTTAGAATACCTGCCCTTCGCATTTCAGCGTCAAACCGGGAGCCTTAGATGCCGAGCAGTGAGCAGCCACGCGTAGGCGTGATCATGGGGTCGAAATCCGACTGGCCGGTCATGGAGCACGCGGTGGCGATGCTCGAACGCCTTGGAGTGGTCTGCGAGACCCGAGTCGTCTCGGCTCACCGCACGCCCGACCTGTTGTTCGACTATGCCAAGTCCGCTGCCGAGCGCGGCCTGCAGGTAATTGTGGCCGGTGCCGGTGGCGCGGCCCACTTGCCGGGCATGGTGGCCTCCCAGACGGCGCTGCCGGTACTCGGCGTGCCGGTGGAGTCCAAGGCGCTCAAAGGACTCGATTCGCTGCTCTCCATCGTGCAGATGCCGGGTGGCATTGCCGTGGGTACACTTGCCATTGGCAAGGCCGGAGCCACCAATGCCGGGCTGCTGGCAGCGCAGATCGTCGCTCTGCAGGACGAGAAGGTGCGTGCTGCCGTGGAGGCGTTTCGCGACGAGCAAACCCGCACGGTCCTCGACAACCCCGACCCTCGCCCCGACAGCGAATGAAGGAGCGAACCATGAACATTGGCGTACTCGGTGCCGGACAGCTAGGCCGAATGCTGGCCCTGGCCGGCTACCCCCTGGCCAACCGTTTCACTTTCCTCGATACCACCGGCCACCCTAGCGCGGGTATCGGTGAGGTGATGATAGACACGGACCGGAAGCACCTGGATGACTTCCTGGCCAAGGTCGATCTCGTCACCTATGAGTTCGAGCACCTGCCCGTGGCACTGGTGCAGGCCATCGAAGAGGTCAAGCCGGTCTACCCTTCCAGCGAGGCGATCCGCATCTGCCAGAACCGTGCCGAGGAGAAGGCGCTGTTCGACCGCCTGGGCATTCCCACGCCTACCTATCGAATCGTCGAGAGCGCCGAAGCACTCGAAGCCGCGGCCCGTGAGCTGGGTACGCCGGTGGTGGCCAAGTCGATCACCGAAGGCTACGACGGCAAGGGCCAGGCAGTGCTGCGCGATCCGGCCGAGGCCGCCGACGCTTGGCGCAGCATCAATCACCCCCAGCTGATCGTCGAGGCCTTCGTCGACTTCGTGCGCGAGGTATCGATCATCGCGGTGCGGGGCCGCGAGGGCGAAATGGCCTTCTATCCCATGGCAGAGAACGTGCACGTGGATGGCATCCTGCGCTATTCACTGGCGCCGATGCCGGATCTCGACGACGAAGTGCAGCAGACCGCCGATGGCTATATCCGCGCACTGCTCGACGAGCTCGATTACGTCGGCGTGCTGACCCTGGAGTTGTTCCAGACTCGCGATGGCCGGCTGCTGGCCAACGAGATGGCACCGCGGGTGCACAACTCCGGCCACTGGACCATGGACGGTGCGGTGACCAGCCAGTTCGAGAACCACCTGCGCGCCATTCAGGGCTTGCCGCTGGGCGACACCTCGGCACGACAACCCACCTGCATGGTCAACGTGGTAGGGCAGGAGGGCGACCCGGCTGCGATTCTCGCCATCACCGACGCCCACCTGCATCGCTATGACAAGAGCGAGCGGCCAGGACGCAAGCTCGCTCATGTAAACCTGCTGGCGCCGGCCCACGGTGAGCTGCTGGAGAAGGTGCACGCCTGCGCCAGGCTGCTGCCCGACGCGCCGGAGCCGCGCTTCAGCTTCGAGGAAGCGTTCCGCCAGGGCACCCCGTGAGGTAACGCAGCACAGCGCAACGGGCCCCGCCAATGGCGGGGCCCGTTGCGTTGGGACGGCCCGTCCAAGCGAATCGCCGAGCGATTCACTCGCGCGGGTATTTGCTAGGCACCGATGATGCCGCCGTCTTCCCGGGTGATGATCAGCGTCGCCGAGCGCGGGATGGCGCTGCCGCCGTCCGGCCAGTGGCTGGCCAGCTCGCCCGCGGCGAACGCTTCGGCGGCGGTGGTGGCGCCCGGGTGCTGCACGTTGACGAACATGGTGCGCTGGTCCGGGGTGGTGATCACGCCGGTGATCTCCTGGCCGATAGGCCCGGTGAGGAAGCGACGGATCTCGCCGGTCTCGGGGTTGGCCACGAGCATCTGGTTGTTGCCGAACACCTCGTGGATACCGGTGTTCATCACCGACTCGCTGATGTCGCTCTGGATCCACACGCGGCGATCCGGGTCGATCCACAGTCCGTCGGGGCTGGAGAAGATGGCCTCCTGACCCAGCGGTTCGCCGGCCAGGTCGCGGCCGCTATCCTGGTCGCCGGCCAGCACGAAGATATCCCACTCGAAGCGCTCGGCGGCATGCGTGCCGTCCTCCTGCCAGCGGATGATATGACCGAAGTGGTTTTCCGCGCGCGGGTTGGCGGTGTCGACCTGCTCCTCGCTGCGGCGGGTGTTGTTGGTCAGGGTAAAGTAGACCTGCCCGGTGGCGGGGTCGACGGCGCCCCATTCCGGGCGATCCATCTTCGTCGCTCCGGCGAGGTCGGCGGCGCTGCGGCTATTGACCAGGATATCGGCCAGGTCGGCAAAACCGTTCTCCGGGGTCAGACCGTTCTCGCCCGGGGCCAGGGCCAGCCACTCGCCGCTGCCGTCATCGTTGAACCTGGCCACGTAGAGTGTGCCCTCGTCGAGCAGCGAGCCATCGGCGGTGGCGGCCTGGAAGGGCCGGGCCGAGACGAACTTGTAGATGTACTCGAAACGGGCATCGTCCCCCGAGTAGCAGACCACCGGCTGACCTTCTACCGCGGGAGCGAAGATCACCCCTTCGTGGGCGAAGCGGCCCAGGTGGGTTCGCTTGACCGGCGTGCTCTCGGGATCGTGGGGGTCGATTTCCACCATGTAGCCGAAGGTGTGAGGCTCGTTGCGATAGTCCTCGCTTGCCGTGGTGCCGCGAGAGGTGGCGTCGAAGCGCACGAACTCGTCGGCGCCGCCCTCGGCACGGTGCCATTGGTAACGCCCTTCGGCGCGAGTCTCGATGCCGTAGCGGGCCTGGCGCCGGTCGATACTGGCATCCTCATTGGCGAAATAACCGGCCCAGTTCTCCTCGGCGGCCAGGTAGGTGTTCCACGGTGTGACGCCATGGGCGCAGTTGTTGAGAGTGCCACGGGTCATGCTGCCGTCCGGGCTGTACTTCGTCACCACGTGCTCGCTGCCCGCTACCGGTCCGGCCAGCTGCATCGGCGTGAGCCCGGTGATCCGGCGGTTGAGACGATCCCGTACCACCTGCCACTGTCCGTCTTCGCCCTGGCGAACCCGCACCACCGAGACCCCGTGAGCGTTGAGCTCCTTGAGCACCTGATCGTCGTCTCTGGAGCCATCCTCGTGCTGCGGGAAGCCGTCGGCGTCGAGAGCCATGCCCGCCGCGACAGCGTGCAGGAAGCGCGGCTCCACATACTCATGGTTGAGCACCAGCAAGCCATCTCGGGAGCTGCCGTCGATGGGGAAGAAGTGCATGCCGTCGTGGTGGCTGCCTACCTGATGGGCCTGGTCCTCGCCGCTGGCGTCCGGCGAGAAGGCCGGCATGTCGCCGCTGATCGGTGTGCCCCACGGTATGAATGCCTGTACCCGGTAGCCTTCCGGCACCACCACGCTGTCGCCGGTCCCGACCGGGATTGCCTGGAAACCGATACTCGGCGAGGGGGTGCCGGCGGCAAGAACTCGGCCGAAGGGCAAGCTGGTGGCCATGGCGCCGGCGATGGCTGCCGCCAGACTGCTGCGCAGCAGCGTGCGACGGCTCAGGCGTGCCTCGAGGATATTGCCGAAATAGGTATTGCCGGAAACGTTGCTGGTTGGCTCGTCGCCGGCGGCCAGGATGGGGTCGACACTGCCGGGCTGCTGTTGCGGAATCATGAGAAAGCTCTCCTGGGGCAAACGAAGGGGGTGCTCGGAGAGTGGCGGCGAAACGTTACGCTCATATGAACCGATGATGGTGTTTTGATGACCGAAAACGCCACCCGGCGACTCTTGGCAGGGTTATCGGCGGCTGCCAGGGGGCTTTGCGTTGAGGGAGACTCCTCGCTAATGGTGGCGGTATCGAGTAAAGATGCTTGTTTCAGAACAACCACATACCCGGATCCCTGCATGTCTCTCCCGCTTCAGGATGAGCAACGAGAACTAGATGCCGTGCCGATGGCGGACGTGTCCCACCGCCGCCAGCTGGCCCATGAGCAGGTTCGCCTTCTCTATGAACGGCTGTGGCAGCCGGTGCTGTCGAGCGTGCTGGCGGCGTGCCTGCTGGTGGCTGCCATGTGGCCGATCATGCCGAGGCCATTGCTGACAGGCTGGCTTGCGTCGCTGGCGTTGGTGTCGGGCGCGCGCCTGTGGCTGGCCTGGTTCTACCATCGCCAGCCAGCGCAGCAGCGTCATCGGCGGCGTTGGCTGTTTCGCTTCGCCTGGGGAGCAGGCACTGCCGGGGCGATATGGGGTGTGGCGGGGCTGACCATGTTCACCACAGAGCACCAGGGACAGCTGACCGCACTGGCGATCGTGCTGACCGGTATCGCGGCAGGGGGGGTGACCACGCTCTCTTCCGTGGCCTGGATGGCGCCGCTATTCGTGCTGCCTGCCATGCTGCCGCTGCTGGTACAGCTGCTGCTCCAGGGAACGGCGAACTCTTGGCTATTGGCCGCCATGGTCGTTCTTTTCCTGGGGCTGGTGCTGGTGACCAGCCGGCGTTTGCATCGCAACATCACCGACAACATAGCTCTGCGCTTGATCGTCTCTTCCCGTGAGCAGCAGCTGCGCGTCAGTGAAGCGCGTTATCGCGCCATCTTTCGCCACACGCCACTTGGCGTGATGCACTTCGACCGCGAGGGGCGAGTGGTCGACTGCAATGACATGTGTCTCGATATTCTTGGCACCAGCCGTCAGCGACTGTTGGGCATGAATCTGCTGACCCAGTTGAACGATGAGCGCGTGACGAGAGCGATACGCGACGCCTTGGAGAGTGGTACCGGCTATTTCGAGGGTACCTATCGTACCGTGGTGAGCGGCAAACAGACGCCGCTGCGCGCTTTCTACAATGCCCTGCGCAATGAGTCGGGTGAGGTGGTAGGTGGGGTGGCGATCATAGAGGACTTCACCGAACGCAAGTTGGCGGAGGAGACCATTCACCGGCAGGCCTACTTCGACCCACTGACGGAGCTACCCAATCGCCGGCTACTGATCGAGACGCTGGCCTCCACCATCCGTGACAGGCGTGACGACGGTCGCGTCGGGCTGTTGCTGTTCCTCGATCTGGATCGTTTCAAGATCATCAACGATACCCTGGGCCACGCAGTGGGCGACGAGCTGCTGCGTCAGGTCAGCAAGCGGCTGCTATTGAGCCTGGACAAGGACGGGATGGCGGCGCGGCTCAGCGGCGATGAATTCGTCGTGCTGATGCCCGCTCTGAGCACCGATCGCGAGCTGGAGCTCAAGCGGGCCGAACACCGTGCCGAGCGGCTGCTGACCACCCTGCGTCGGGCCTATGACCTAGGAGGACAGCGTATCAGCGTGACGCCCAGCATCGGCTACACCCTTTTTCCCCTGGGCGACGAGGATGTCGGCGATGTGCTGCGTCACGCCGACACCGCCATGTACCAGGCCAAGCTCAAGGGGCGTGCTCAGATCTGCGGCTATGAGCCCTCGATGCAGACCCAGCTCAGCCTGCGACTCGAGATGGAGCAGGCGCTGCGTCGCGCGCTGGCGGAAGATCAACTGAGTATCGCCATTCAACCTCAGCTCGATGAGCACGAGCGCGTCATCGGCGGCGAGGCGCTGATGCGTTGGCAGCACCCTCGGCACGGCTGGGTTTCCCCCGAGGTTTTCATTGCCATTGCCGAAGAGAGCGACCTGATCGTCGAGCTGGAAACATGGATGCTGGACTGCTGCTGCGGGCTGCTGGCCCGCTTGCCGGCGGCGTCACTACCGCGGCTGTCGGTCAACATCAGCGTGCGTCATTTCACCCAGCCCGGCTTCGTCGAGGGCCTCACCTGGGTGACCGCTACTCATGGCATCGATTCGGCGCGGCTCGTGGTGGAGCTGACCGAAAGCATAATGATAGACGGGCTGGAGGATGCCGTTGAGCGCATGCAGGCGCTGAAGCGGCTGGGGGTCAAATTGGCGCTGGACGATTTCGGTACCGGCTTTTCGTCCCTTTCCTACCTCAAGTCGCTGCCGCTGGACGAACTCAAGATCGATCGCAGCTTCGTCAGCAATCTCGATACCGACGGCAACGATGCCGCCATCGTGGAGACGGTGCTGGCCATGGCCCAACACCTGGGCATCGACGTGGTGGCGGAAGGAGTGGAAAACCGGGCCCAGCAGGAATACCTGCTGGCACGCGGTTGCCGTCTCTTTCAGGGCTATCATTTCTATCGGCCCATGAGCGTCGGGGCATTCGAAGCGTTGCTGAGCGGTAGTGAAGTCGAGGCCGGCGGGGAGCAGACCTGATTCAGCCGATTCCGCCGCTGGCCCAGAGCCATAGTGCTATCAGTGCGAAGTGACCCGGGTACCAGGTCAGCCACAGCCGGCGGTGCATGGCGATGGGAACGCCCGGGGTCAGCCGGTGGGCGCCGGCCGCCAGCCATAGCACGGCGAGGCAGGTGGCGACGGTAAACGACTTGGCCATGTCGGAGCTGTTCATCAGCCCCGCCACGATAAGTACCGGAGCCGCCAGGGCTACCGCCTGCAGGCGTTCGATCAGGCTGTCGCCGGCGCCATGCAGGTGATGCATGGCAAGCATGAACAGCGGCACCAGCAGCAGGCCGCGGTGGCCATACTCGACCCAGCCGCCGAGCAGATACCAGATCGCCAGTGTGGCAGCCACCGCTGCCGCCAGCCAGGTGCTGCCCAGCCCGCCGCTGCGGTGGCGTTCGAGCAACTGGCGCAGCCAGGCTCCCCAGGCCAACCCCAGCGCCAGTGTGAAGCAGACATTGAGCATGAAGGCGTCGGAGGCCCGGGGCATCAGCATGTAGGGGAGCTGCGCGGCGATGCCAATGACCAGGATGCGCCTTGCGTAGCGCAGTGGGTCGCGGGTATTGAACAGGCCATGCCAGGCGACCATGGCGGCGAACAGGGGAAAGGCGATACGGCCCAGCGACGAGCCGGCCCAGCCGAGCTCCCACGCACTGGGGAGAACGTAGCGGGTCAGGTGGTCGATGGTCATGGTGGCCAGCGCCAGCCACTGGCCCCATCCCGTCCAGGTGGACAGGGGACGTTCCGGCGCCGCGCGGCTGGCGGTCTGTACGGTCATCATGACCTCCTTGTCTGACAAAATTTCAATTATAACAGTGCCTTTGTGACCGGAGCGTGCCAGGCGAGTTCCGCCGGACCCGGGGCAGGGCAGGAGAATCACGGCAATGCGCAGCGGCTTCGGTTTCGATCTTCGCAGTATGGAGATCTTCGTCGAGACCCTTGAGCAGGGCAGCCAGAGTGCGGCGGCCAGGCGGCTGGGGCTCAAGCAATCATCGGTGTCACAAAGCCTGGCGAACCTTGAGGAGAGCATGGGGGTGTCGCTGTTCAAGCGCCACTCCCGCCCCCTCGAGCCCACCAGCGCAGGGCGTTTTTTCTACGACCGTGCCAGGCGACTTCTCGACGATGCGCGCAACACTCGTCGCGAACTGGTCAGCGGTGGCTTCGGTCAGCTCCATCAGGTGCGGCTGGCACTGGTCGACTCGCTGGCAACGGCTGTCGGCCAGCCGCTGATCGAACTCATTCGGCGCTATACCCGCGACTATACCTTGACCACCGGGTTGTCGCACATGCACGGCCACTCTCTGCTCACACGGCATGTGGATATCATTATTTCCGATGACCGGCTGGAAAACTACGATGGCCTGGAGCGCCACGCCCTCCTTCGCGAACCCTTCGTGCTGGTGGTGCCGCTCTCCTGGAACGGACCGCTGGACAACCTGCGCTGGCTGGCGCGCCACCTGGATTTCGTGCGCTACACGCCTCAGTCGCTGATCGGTCAGGCCATCGAGCGCCACCTGCGATTGAACCAGCTCGAGCTGCCGGCTCGGCTGCATCTCGACAATACCTTCGCCGTGCTGCGCCTGGTCAGTGCCGGCGCCGGCTGGACCGTCACCACGCCGCTGTGCCTCTATCAGGCCGGCCTGGACAGTCTGCAGGTTGCCGTTGCGCCTCTGCCGCTGGCACCGCTGACCCGAGAGCTTACCCTGGTCGCCCGTCGCGATGAGCTGGGCGAACTTCCCGCGCTGCTGGCCCGGGACAGTCGCCGCCTGCTGGAACAGCGCTTTCGTACCCAGCTGGAGCGTGAGCTGCCCTGGCTCTCAGGTGAGGTCGTCACGCGCTTCTGATCCGGCGCCCGCCGTCGAGTTACGGTGCATGGCCGGGCCACGATGCACGTTGCAAGGGCACTATCGATTTCATCGATATACCAGCTGTTGCCGTTTCCGATGCTCGTTGCGCATTGATGGATTTCGTTCGAAGACTTGAGCGGAACAATGCGAAGCCATAGGTCGGTGCCGGACGATGCCAAGAATAATAATGCTCTACGTTCGTTGGGTGGATGCGTTCAACCGGGTGGTGGGACGTATCGTCATGTTCATGATCTTCGTCATGATCGGGGTGCTGCTCTACGCCTCGGTG
Organism: Halomonas sp. TH-94; assembly: GCF_057473365.1. Classification (NCBI taxonomy): domain Bacteria; kingdom Pseudomonadati; phylum Pseudomonadota; class Gammaproteobacteria; order Oceanospirillales; family Halomonadaceae; genus Halomonas; species Halomonas sp. TH-94. The sequence continues at coordinate 16,747 of NZ_JBYCKL010000072.1, read as the reverse complement.
GCGCGTACCGCTTTCAACAGCCCGCTGATCTGGAGCATCGAAGTCTCCCAGTTTCTCATGTCCTCCTATTATCTGCTGGGCGGCGCCTATGCCATGCAGATGGGCTCCCACGTGCGCATGGACCTGTTCTACTCGCGCTGGTCCGACCGCACCCGTGCCTGGGTCGATGCCCTCACCATCCTGCTGCTCATCGTCTTTCTCGGCGCGCTACTGTTCGGCGGCATTTCCAGCACCGAATACGCCCTGCGCTACGGCGAGAAGAGTTACACCGCCTGGGCGCCCCCGCTGGCCCCGATCAAGATGGTGATGACCTTCGGCGTGTTTCTCATGCTGTTGCAGAGCGTCTCGACCCTGTTCAAGGACATCGCCCGTGCTCGCGGTATCCGTCTGGAAGGGGAGCTTCTCGAATGAGCTACGAGATGATCGCCCTGCTGATGTTTTCCACCATGATGCTGCTGTTGCTCACCGGGCAGCGGGTGTTCGGCGTGATCGGCTTCGTCGGCGCCACCGCCTCGCTGCTGATGTGGGGGCAGGGCGGGGTGGAGATGCCCTTCAGCGCTGCCATCCAGTTGATGAACTGGTACCCCCTGCTGACGTTGCCGCTCTTCATCTACATGGGCTACATGCTCTCCGAGTCGGGCATAGCCGGTGAACTCTACGAGATGTTCCACGTGTGGATGGGCTCGCTTCGGGGCGGCCTGGCGGTGGGCACCATCGGCCTGATGGTGGTGGTCTCGGCGATGAACGGACTGAGCGTGGCGGGGATGGCCATCGGTGCCACCATCGCCCTGCCGGAGCTGCTGCGACGCGGCTACGACAAGGTGATGGTGACCGGCGTGATCCAGGCCGGCAGCTCGCTGGGCATTCTGGTACCGCCCAGCGTGGTATTGGTGCTCTACGGCATGATCGCGCGTCAGCCGGTGAGCCAGCTGTGGCTGGCCGGAGCCATTCCAGGACTGATCCTGGCGGCCATGTTCGTCATCTATATCGTCATCCGCTGCCGCCTGCAGCCGCACCTGGGGCCGGCGCTTCCCGCCGAGGAGCGCCAGATGAGCCTGGGCGAGAAGCTCAAGCTGCTGCGTGCCGGCATCCTGCCGCTGCTGATCTTCTTCTTCATGACCGGACTGTTCCTGATGGGTGTGACCAGCCTGGTGGAGAGCTCGGCGGTGGGCGCGGTGTCGGCCACTCTGGCGGCGCTGGTCAAACGGCGTCTGAGCTGGAAGGTGATCGAGAGCACCGTGCGCAAGACGCTCGGCATCAGCTGCATGTTCATGTGGATCATCCTGGCGGCGCTGTGCTTCGGCGCGGTGTTCGACGGCCTCGGCGCGGTGCGCGCCATCGAGAACGTGTTCCTCGACCGGGTCGGCATGAGCCCGTGGCAGATCCTGGTGATGATGCAGCTCTCCTACATCCTGCTCGGCATGTTCCTCGACGACACCGCCATGCTGGTGATCGTGGCGCCGCTCTACGTTCCTCTGGTGATCAGCCTCGGCTTCGATCCGATCTGGTACGGCGTGCTCTATACCATCACCGTGCAGATCGCCTACATGACCCCGCCGTTCGGCTACAACCTGTTCCTGATGCGCGCCATGGCGCCGCCGGAAGTGTCGCTGGGCGACATCTACCGCAGCGTCTGGCCTTTCGTCGGCATCATGCTGATAGGGCTGGCGCTCATCACCATCTTCCCGCAATTGGCGCTGTGGCTGCCGCAGCTCTATCGCGGCTACTGACCCAGGAGGTGAACCGACGCATCACGAGCGTGAAACCGAAGCGATCTTTTCCAGCGTATTTCAACAACAAGACGCAGTGAGGATGAAGAGCCATGACCAACCGTCGCGATTTTCTCAAGAAGGCGGGACTTGCCACCGCCGCCACCGTGGGGGCCACGACCCTTGCGGCGCCCTATGTACACGCCCAGTCGCGCCGCCCGATTCGCTGGCGCCTGCAGACCTACGCCGGGCCGGCGCTGGCCGCCCACGTCATCAAGCCCTCCATCGATGCCTTCAACAAGGCGGCCAATGGCGAGATGGAGATCGAGCTCTATTATGCCGATCAGCTGGTACCTACCGGCGAGCTGTTCCGGGCCATGCAGCGCGGCACCATCGACGCCGTGCAGAGCGATGACGACTCGATCAACGCCCCGGTGGACGTCTCGGTGTTCGGCGGCTATTTCCCCTTCGCCTCGCGCTACAGTCTCGACGTGCCGGCGCTGTTTCACCACTACGGACTCAAGGAGATCTGGGAAGAGGCCTACGGCGAGATCGACGGTGTCACCTGGCTCGGCTCGGGGGCCTGGGACCCCTGCAACTTCGTCACCCGCGACCCGATAAGAAGCCTCGAGGACCTGCGCGGCAAGCGTGTGTTCACCTTTCCTACCGCCGGGCGCTTCCTCAGTCGCTTCGGCGTGGTGCCGGTGACCCTGCCGTGGGAGGACATCGAGGTCGCCATGCAGACCCGCGAGCTCGACGGCATCGCCTGGGCCGGGATCACCGAGGCCTATACCGTGGGCTGGGCCGACGTCAGCAACTACTATCTGACCAACAACATTTCCGGCGCCTGGGCCGGTTCCTACTTTGCCAACACCGACCGCTGGAACGAGGTGCCGGAGCACCTGCAAATGCTGTTCAAGCTGTGCATGGACAGCTCTCACTACTACCGCCAACACTGGTATTGGTGGGGCGAGGCGCATTACCGCACCACCGGCGGCAAGCTCGAACTGACCTCGATCCCCGAGGAGGAGTGGCAGCAGCTGGAGGACGAGGCCCTGGCCTTCTGGGACGAGATTGCTCAGGAGAGCGACCGCAGCGCCCGAGTGGTGCAGATACTCAAGGACTATCGCCAGACCATGCAGCAGGCAGGCCCGCCTTACCGCTATGGTTGAGCGTAAGGGGCGGGCGTTCGAAGCGTCCGCCCCGCCTGCAGCGCCAGAGCAACGAACGACAACGACAAGCGGGTCGAGGAAGCCGAGATGAGCCGACTCCAGGCAAGAGACGTAACGAACGCCGACGATGCCCGACGTATCGTCGAACAGCGTGGCCTGAGCCACGTCAAGGTGGGCATGTTCGACATGGATGGCGTGATGGTCGGCAAGTACATGCGCCGCGACAAGTTCTTTCACGCCTTGAGCGAGGGCTTTGCCTTCTGCGACGTGGTGCTGGGCTGGGACAGCAAGGACGAGCTGTACGACAACGTGAAGTACACCGGCTGGCATACCGGCTATCCGGATGCCGCGCTGCGCGTGATACCCGAGAGCTGTCGCGACCTGCCCTGCGAGGGCGACATGCTGCTGTTCCTAGCCGAGTTTACCGGGCCTGCCGGGGAGATCTGCCCACGTGGCCTGCTGCGCCGCGTGCTGGCCAGGGCCGAGGAGATGGGCTTTCACGCCTGCGCGGCGCTGGAGTACGAGTTCTTCCTGTTCCAGGAGACCCCGGAGTCGATCCGCGAGAAGGGCTTTCGCAACCTCAAGCCGCTGACACCGGACATGATGGGCTACTCCATGCTGCGAAGTTCGGTGCATGGCGAGCTCTATCACGAGCTGCTGGCCATGGCCGAGGCGATGGACTTCCCCATCGAAGGGTTGCACACCGAGACCGGCCCCGGCGTGCTGGAAGCGGCCATTTGCGTCGACCAGGCTCTGGCCGCCGGCGACAAGGGCGCGCTGTTCAAGACATTCACCAAGGTGTGGGCGCAGCGCCGCGGGCTGATGGCCACCTTCATGGCCAAGTGGTCGCCGGACTACCCCGGCCAGAGCGGCCATATCCACCTCTCGCTCAACCATGCCGACGGCGGCGAATCGGCCTTCTTCGACGCCGACAAGCCCCATGGCATGAGCGATATCCAGCGCCACTTCGTGGCCGGCCAGCAGCAGCTGATGCCGGAGTTCCTGGCCATGTTCTCGCCCACGGTGAACAGCTACACCCGTCTGATCCCCGGCTTCTGGGCACCCACCGACGCCACCTGGGGGGTGGAGAACCGTACCACCGCGCTGCGTGTGATACCCGGCAGCGCCAAGTCTCAGCGGGTCGAGTATCGCCTGGGCAGCGCCGATGCCAACCCCTACCTGGCACTGGCCGCGGCGATCGGCTCGGGCCTGTACGGCATCGAGCACCGGCTCGAGCCGGACGAAATGGTGACCGGCAACTCCTACGAGCTGAACCACCCCGAGCACCAGGCGCTGGCACGCACGCTATGGGAGGCCGCCCAGCGGTTGAAAGCTTCCGACGCGGCGCGCAGCCTGTTCGGCGAGGCTTTCGTCGAGCACTTCGCGGCCACGCGGGAATGGGAGGAGCGCCAGTTCCGTCGCCATATTACTGACTGGGAGTTGGACCGCTACTTCGAAATTATCTGAGTCTGGGCCGGCTGTACGACGCCAGCACTGCGTTGGAGCGCCTCGAAATCTGCTCATTGGCTACAGCCAACTCCGCGATTTCTCGTTGCTCCGCCTTGTTCTGACGCCGTTCGCTCGGCCCCGAAAGGGTTGATGAAACGGATTTGATAGCAGGAGAACGCCAAGTGGCCATACAGAAGACGATTTCTCCGGTCGACGGGTCGGTCTACGTCGAGCGGGAGCTGGCCGACCCGGCGTGGGTCGAAGCGGCACTGGAAAGGGCGGTAGCGGCGCAGCGTGCCTGGCGCGAGACGAGTCTCGCCGAACGGGCGCGGCTGTGCTCGAAAATGGTGGATGCCTTCGTTGCCCGGCGCGACGAGCTGGCACTGGAGCTGACCTGGCAGATGGGCCGCCCGATCGCAGTGGCCGGCGGCGAGATCGGCGGCTTCGAAGACCGGGCGCGCACCATGATCGCCATGGCAGAGGAGGCGCTAGCGCCGATTCGCCTGGCCGACAAGCCGGGTTTCACCCGCTACATCACCCGCGAACCGCTGGGCGTATCGTTCATCGTCGCCCCCTGGAACTTCCCTTTCATGACCGCGGTAAACGCCGTGGTGCCGGCGATCATGGCCGGCAATGCGGTGATCCTCAAGCACTCCGCCCAGACTCCGCTGTGCGCCGAGCGCTTCCAGCAGGCCTTCGACGAGGTCGGGCTGCCCGAGGGCGTGTTTCAGCACCTGCACCTCTCCCACGATGCCGCCGAGGCCGTGGTACGCGACGCCCGTATCGCCCATGTCTCCTTCACCGGTTCGGTGGCGGGCGGCGCGATGGTCGAGCGCAATGCCGCCGGGCGTTTCATTGCCAGCGGGCTGGAGCTGGGCGGTAAGGACCCGGCCTACATACGTGCCGACGTGAATCTCGATGAGGCGGTGCCCGGGGTGATGGACGGCGCCTTCTTCAATTCGGGCCAGAGCTGCTGTGGCATCGAGCGCATCTATGTGCACCAGTCGATCTTCGACGATTTCGTCGAGCGTGCCGTGGCCTGGGTGCGCCAGCTGCGTCTGGGCAACCCTACCGACCCCGAGACCACCCTGGGCCCGCTGGTGCGACCTGCGGCGGCGGATTTCGTGCGTGGCCAGATCGAGGAGGCGGTGGCCGCCGGGGGCAAGGCGTGGATCGACCCCGGTGAGTATTCGCTCTCGCTGCCCGGCAGCGCCTACCTGGCGCCGCAGGTGCTGACCGATGTCGACCACTCGATGCGGGTCATGACAGAGGAGAGCTTCGGCCCGGTGGTCGGCATCATGCCGGTAGCGGACGACGACGAGGCCGTGCGGTTGATGAACGACAGCGACTTCGGTCTCACGGCGGCGGTGTTCACCCGCGACCTGGCGGTGGGCGAGGCGCTGGCGGCAAGACTGGAAGCCGGCACCGTGTTCACCAACCGCTGCGACTATCTCGATCCGGAGCTGGCCTGGACCGGCGTCAAGCAGTCGGGGCGTGGCTGTTCGCTGTCGCGTATCGGCTATGAAACGCTGACCCGGCCCAAGTCCTTTCATCTCAAGCACGCCTGAACTGGCCCAGGAGCTCGCCATGAGTCACGACATTAATCATTTCACCATGGGCTGGAACTACCCTTCGAATATCCTCACCGGGGCGGGGCGCATCCGTGACCTGCCCGGGGCGTGCCAGGCGTTGGGCATGGGCGCGCCGCTGCTGATCACCGATCCCGGCCTTGCGGCGCTGCCGCTGGTGCAGGAGAGCGTCGAGGCGTGCCGGGAAGCCGGCTTGGGCATTGCCGTATTCAGCCAGGTCAAGGGCAACCCCACCGGGCGCAACGTGCTCGACGGCATCGACGCGTTCCGCAACGGTAGCCACGATGGCGTGATCGCCTTCGGCGGCGGCTCGGGGCTGGACGCCGCCAAGGCGGTGGCGCTGATGGCCAACCAGCGCGAGGGGCTGTCGCTGTGGTCGCTGGAGGATATCGGCGACAACTGGAAGAACGCCGACGCCAAGGCCATCGCCCCCATCGTTGCCGTGCCCACCACTGCCGGCACCGGCTCCGAAGTGGGACGCGCCTCGGTAATCACTGACGAGGCGGAACACGTCAAGCGCATCATCTTCCACCCCGGTATGGTGCCGGCCACGGTGATCCTCGACCCCGAACTCACCGTGGGGCTGCCGCCCGCCATCACCGCAGCTACCGGCATGGATGCGCTGTCTCACTGCATGGAGGCGTGGTGCTCGCCGCGCTTTCATCCCATGGCGGAGGGGATCGCCGTGGAGGGCATGCGTCGCATCGATCTCTATTTACAGCGCGCCTACAGCGACGGTCATGACCTCGAGGCGCGCATGAACATGCTGGTGGCCTCGAGCATGGGGGCCACCGCTTTCCAACGCGGCCTGGGGGCCATGCATGCCTTGGCACATCCGCTCGGGGCGCTGTTCGATGCCCACCACGGAACCTTGAACGCAGTGCTGATGCCCTACGTGCTGCGTGCCAACGAGCGCGCCATCGGCGAGCCCATGGTGCGTCTGGGTCGCTATCTCAACCTGGACCAGCCGGGCACGGCGGCGGTGATCGACTGGGTACTGGGTCTGCGTGAGCGGCTTGGCATCCCGCATACCCTGGCGGAGATCGGCATCGATGCGCGCCAGGCCGACAAGGTCGGTCGCATGGCGGTGGCGGACCCGTCGTCTGGCACCAACCCGGTAGCCTTCGACGCCGACGAGTACCGCGGTATCTTCGTTGCCGCCGTGGAAGGCAGGCTTTGATCGCTTGGGCGTGAGTGTGCATGGTGGCGAGTCTGGCGAAGCCAGGGAAGGTTTACTGAAAGGAGATTCATCGATGCGCATCGGGCTACTGCAGTGCGATGACGTGGCGCCTGAACTGCGCGAGGCCCACGGCAACTATCCGGAAATGTTCGCGGACCTGTTCCATCGGGTCGACCCCATGCTCGAGTTTCGCGTATGGCGCTGTCAGGATGGTGAGATTCCCGACGACATCGACGCCGTCGATGCCTGGATGACCACCGGATCCAAGCATGGCGTCAACGATGGGTTGTCCTGGGTCGATGATCTGAGTGTGTTCGTGCGTGACCTGTGGGAGGCCGGCAAGCCGCTGGTGGGCATCTGTTTCGGTCACCAGCTGATGGCCAAGGCGCTGGGCGGCGAGGTGGTCAAGAGCGAGAGAGGCTGGGGGGTGGGCATGTCGTTCAATCGCGTCGAGGCTCGGGCCGAATGGATGGAACCCTGGCAGCCGGGCCTCGACCTGCTGGTCAGCCACCAGGACCAGGTCGAGCTCCTGCCACCCCAGGCCACCATCGTGGGGGGCAGCGACTTCTGCCCTCACTACCTGATGCAGATTGGCGAGCACTTCCTCGGCGTGCAGGGGCATCCGGAATTCACCAAGGCCTATTCCCGCGACCTGATGGCGCTGCGCCGCGAGCTGGTCGGCGACGAGCGGGTGAGCCAGGGAGTAACGTCGCTGGCCGCGCCAGTGGACGATACGCTGATGGCGCGCTGGATCGTCAACTTCATGCAGCGTGCCGTGGCCCTTCATTCAAGACGCAAGGGGTCGTGAGCGTACCTGTGTAATTCCGGGGCGCAGCAACCGCAGACCGTTGGCCACCACGATCAGGCTGGCGCCCATGTCGGCGAATACCGCCATCCACAGCGTCGCGTGACCGGTAAAGGCAAGCACCATGAACACCGCCTTGAGCCCAAGGGCAATGGCGATGTTCTGCATCAGTATCGCGTGCGTACGGCGAGAAAGACGCAGGAAGTCGGCCAGCCGGCGCGGGTCGTCGTCCATCAAAGCCACGTCGGCGGTCTCGATGGCGGCGTCGCTGCCCAGCGCGCCCATGGCAAAGCCGATGTCGGCACGGGCCAGCGCCGGGGCGTCGTTGATGCCGTCGCCTACCATGCCCACCGGCCCTTGCTGGGCGCGTGCCTCGATCATCGCCAGCTTGTCCTCGGGCAGCAGCGCACCGTGAGCTTCGTCGATACCGGCCTGGGTGGCTACCGCGGCCACGCTGGCCGGGGTGTCGCCGCTCAGCATCAGCGTGGTCACGCCCAGTTGATGCAGCGCCGCGATGGCGGCCGGGCTCTCCTCGCGCAGCGGATCGCCAACGGCGAACAGAGCCTGTGGACGGCTCTCCTCGCCGAGAAGGACCAGGGTTTCACCTCGGGCTTCGTACTGTACCAGCTGAGCCTCGAACGCCTCGTCGGTCGGCGCGAACTGCCGCATCAGCCGCCGGTTGCCAAGCCAGACCGCCTGTTCACCTTGCCTGGCAACCACGCCCCGACCGGGCAGTTCCCGTACGTCGCTCACTTCCAGCGGAACGACCCCGTCGGCCTCGGCGGCCTGGGCCAGGGCCGCCGATACCGGATGCGACGACCGACTGGCGAGCCCTGCGGCCAGGGCTCGCAGGCGTTCGCGACCGGCGGTGTCCAGCGTCGAGTCGAGGGGGTGCCAGGCGCGCTGCGAGGGGCGGCCCTGGGTCAGGGTGCCGGTCTTGTCGAAGGCGATGGTGACGAGACGACGCCCCTGCTCGAGCACGTTGCCGCCCTTGATCAGGATCCCCGCACGGGCTGCGGCGGCCAGACCGCTGACCACGGTCACCGGGGTGGAAATCACCAGCGCACAGGGGCAGGCGATCACCAGCAGTACCAGAGCGCGGTAGCTGGCTTCGAGCCAGGTCACGCCGAACAGCCACGGCCAAGTGAGGCCCACCAGCAGGGCAAGGGCGAATACCGCCGGGGTATAGACGGCGGCGAAGCGGTCGATGAAGCGCTGGGTAGGGGCGCGGCTGGCCTGGGCCTGCTCCACGGTGTGGATGATGCGGGCCAGGGTGGTGTCGCTCGCCGCACGCGTGGTGCGGTAGAGGAATTCGCTGCCCTGGTTGACGCTGCCGGCGAAGACGTCCGCCCCCGGCGTCTTGTCCACCGGCAGGCTCTCGCCGGTGATTGGCGATTCGTCCAGCGCCGGATGGCCCTCGGTAACGCAACCGTCCAGCGCCAGGCGCTCGCCCGGCCGTACCCGTACCAGGCTGCCTACCCCGACCTCACGGGCCGAAACGCTGCGGAAGCCGCCGTCGGGTTGGCGCACGCTGGCGCTCTCCGGTGCCAACGAGAGCAGCTCGCGAATGGCGTTGCGCGCCCGGCCCAGCGAGCGTGCCTCGATGCGCTCGGCCAGTGTGAACAGCACCAGCACCATGGCCGCCTCGGCCCACTGGCCGATCAACAGGGCGCCGGTCACCGCCACGCTCATCAGGGCATTGATGTTGAGCGTGCGGTGGCGAAGGGCGATGAAACCTTTCTTCCAGGTGGGTAGGCCCACCAGTGCGATGGCCGCCAATGCCAGTGCGGCGGCGAGCCAGGGCTCGGCCAGCTCCAGCCAGTGGCTGGCTTCGGCCGCCAGCGCCATCAGTGCAGCTGCACACAGCTTCCACCAGCGTGCTTCGTTACTGGCTTCTGGCGTGCGTCGTGCCGGATCGTGGCGCTGTGCGCTCATGCCGGTGGACGCGATACGGCGCTCGATGGCCTCATCCGATGCGTGACGGTGATGCACGGTCAGCACGCGGTTGATCAGATCGAAGTCGAGGCGTTCGATGTCCGGTACGTCCGCCAGCGCACGGCGTAGCAGGGCCTCCTCGGTTGGGCAGTCCATCGCCTCGATATGCAGGCGCAAAGCGCTCGTGTCCGAGGGGAGTGCCTCGCGTAAGGATTGCGAGCGCAAGGGTTGCGAGCGCAAGGGTTGCGAGCGCAAGGGTTGCGAGCGCAAGGGTTGCTCACCGCAGCAGCTGTCACAGGTTGGTTTCGTCGTCATCTCGAGCTCCTTGCCAAGTCTGCTCGTATGACACACCCTGTAGTCACTACAGAGTCAAGCGATTGACGAGGCCTGCATGAAAATCGGTGAGCTGGCCACCCGCACCGGCTGCGCGGTGGAAACTATCCGCTACTACGAGCGTGAAGGGCTGCTGCCCGAACCTGCCCGTACGAGCGCCAACTATCGCTGCTATGCCGAGCCGCACGCAGAACGGCTGCGCTTCATCCGTCACTGCCGTACTCTGGATATGACGCTGGAGGAGATTCGTACGCTGCTCGATTACCATGATCATCCTCGCCAGCCCTGCAACGCGGTAAACGGCCTGATCGACGATCACCTCGCTCATGTAGAGGCACGCATCGAGCAGTTGCAGGCGCTTCGCGAAGCGTTGGTCACGCTGCGCTCGCGCTGCAACGGCGAGACCGATTCCAGTCACTGCGGCATTCTCCAGGAACTGGCCCAACCGGCGGCGGAAAGACTCGTGGAGCCACGCGAGCCGAGCCACGTCCCGGGGCCGCACAAGGGACATTGATCGAGAGGCACCGATGTCGAACAGCGCAGCTCCCGCTTACTATTCACAGTGGGTCTCCAGCGAGTGCATTCCGGCGATCCTGGCCGGGGAAATGAGCGTCGCCGACGATCCACGCTGGGCCGAGTCCGGTGCGCCCAGCGCCGAGGTCTACGCTCGCTGGGCCTCGCATATCTGCGGTATGGCCTGTACCAAGATGATGCTCGAAGAGCTGAGAGGGGAGCGTTATACCTTGTTCGAGCTACTCGAAAGGTGCCGGGAGGCGGGCGGCTATGTGGTCAACGAGGCGGGTATCAAGGGCCTCTACTATCGCCCCCTGGTGCAGCTGTTGAGCGCACGCCATGCGCTGAATGCCGAGGTGGTGGAGCATGTCGAAGCCGAGCGGCTCATCGGATGGCTGGATGCGGGGCATCGGGTCATCGCTTCGGTGCACCCGTCGATCCGGACACCCGACCAGGACCCACCGCATCGCGGCGGGCATCTGGTCTATCTATTCGGCCGGGATGAGCGAGGGCGCCTGCGCTTCCACAACCCTTCCGGCCTGCCCGGGGGCAGCCAGGCGGACGCACGACTCGATATCTCCGGCTTCGAACGCTTCTTCGCCGGGCGCGGCATTCTGGTACGGCCCGGTTAGCCCCTTCGATACACCCTTTTCCCCAGAGCCCAAACCTCGTCGATGGCCCACTCGTGCTCGGCGAGAACCAGCAGGTCGGCATCGCAGCCGGGATCCAGGCGCCCCTTGGCAGGGAGCTTGAGCGCATCGGCAGTATGGGTGCTGCCCGCGCCGATGGCGTGCTCCAACGATATGCCGTGCTTGTGAATGCATTCGCCGACCGCCTCGAACAGGCTGGCGAGGCGGCCGGGTTCGAGCCCGACGAAGCGGCGCTCGGTATCGAAGCGGGGTAGCGAGGCGTTGGCATCGGAGGAGAGGGTAATGCGTGACGGCTCGACGCGAGCCTCCAGGGCGCGGGCCACGGCTTCGGCGGCGGGCACTTCGCCGCCGGCAAGCAGTTCCGCTGTGGTGCTGGTGGTGAAGTCGATGCGGCCACCTTCGCGGGCGAAGCGCAGGCCGTCCTCGAATAGTGCCGGAGTACGGTTGATATGGGTCGGCATGAACTGGGCGACAGGAATGGCGCTGTGGCGGACGGCTTCGCGCAGCGGCTCCAGGTGCGTGGGGGCATCGCCCGTATGGATGAAGACGATCCCCGCCTTGCCCGCCAGCATGCCGGCGGTGCGTGCCTCCGAGGCCAGGCGGGCCAGTTCGAAGGGGGAGGGCTGCGAGCCGCGATGGTCGCTGATCGCCACCTCACCCACGCCGATGTATTCAGGAATGAACACAATGTCGCTGCCCACCGAGCCGGTCAGCGTCACCGGCGGCAGCTGGTAGGAGCCGGTGTAGCAGTAGGTGGTGAGACCGCCGGCGGCCAGCTCGCGGGCCTTGCCCAGCAGGTTGGCCGGCGTGCGCGTCAGAGCGTCGGTGCCCAGGGCGCCGATCAGGGTGGTGACGCCGGATGCCAGGGCGTCCTCGAGGGTCAGCTCGGCGGTGCGCGTGCCGAAGCCGCCCTCGCCGCCGCCGCCGATGAAGTGCACCAGCGGGTCGACCAGGCCGGGGATGACCCGGCGCCCTTCCAGGTCGATCTCCTCGATAGCGGGGCCGATGGCAGGCAGTGGCTGGCCGGCAGGTACCACGGCGGCGATGCGTGCGTCGGCGATCAACAGATGGCAAAGCCCCATATTGCGAGGCGCATGCAATTGGGCGTTCTTCAGCAGGGTGAGCATCCAGGTTCCTCGTTGAGCTCGAACGCCGGCAGATGCCGGCGTTCTCAGTCCAGGTTCAGCTCGGGTTACAGCTTGATATCGTAGTTGAAGTAGCGAGCCATGATTTCGTCATAGGTGCCGTTTTCCTTGAGCGCGGCCAGCGCTTCGTTGAAGCGCTCGGCCAAGGCTTCGTCGCGGGGGCGAAACGCCACGCCCACGCCCTTGCCAAAGATGTGCTCCGGCTCCTTGATGAAGTCGCTGATGCGCTGGAACTGACTCTCGTCGGTATCGATGGCCATGCTGGATTCCGCCACCGGGTAGTCCATGAAGGTGAGGTCGAGGCGGCCGGCCCGCATGTCGGTCACGACGTCGTCGGCGCTGGTGTAGCGACGGACCTCTACCAGATCGCCGTAGAGTTCGCTCACGTAGTTGTCCTGCAGCGTGGCACGCTGCACGCCGACCACCAGCCCCTCGAGGCTGTCGCGCTCTTCGATGTCGATGTCGCCGCGGTCACGCGTGGTGATCCAGGCGCTCGGGGTGGTGTAGTAGGGCTCGGAGAAAAGCACACGCTGGGCGCGCTCTTCGGTGATCGCCATGGATGACATGATGGCATCGTAGTTGCGAGCCATCAGTCCGGGAATGATGCCGTCCCAATCCTGCTCCACCCAGGTACAGGTGGCTTCGAGGTATTCGCAGACGGCGTTGCCCAGCTCGATCTCGAAGCCGGTCAGCTCGCCGTCCGGCTGACGGTACATGAAGGGCTCGTAGGGAATGTCGACGCCCAGACGAATTTCTGAATAGTCACGGGCCTGGGCGGCACCGACGGTCAGGCCGGCTGCCAGACTGGCAGCCAGAAACAGGGTGGTCGTACGCATGAGACTTCCTCCCGGGAAGGTGTTGTTTTGCTCAATGCTTGGTTTGCCGACGTCGGCAATTTTCGTCGCGCTTCAGTTGCGACAAGGCACACGCTCTTTGCCTACACGGCAAGGAGGTGAGATGGCACGGGCGTGCCTAAGCGACCGAGATGGCCGCGGGAAGGGGCTATTCGTCGAACCACTCGCTGAGGTAGAAGCTGTCGAAGTAACAGCGGTAGACCTCAGGCATGGGCTGTGGGAAGCGGTCGATCATGGACACTGTCCTGATGCGTTTGTTACACAGTCGAATTTCCTGCATGTCACCGGCTTTGTCAACCTCCCGCCTCGACCGCTGCCGGCCAGGGCGGGAGATCGATGATCCTAGTCCGTGAAATAGCGGTCGTGGATCTCGTCGTAGGTACCGTCTTCCTTGAGCGCCGCCAGCGCTGCGTTGAAGCGCTCGGCCAAGGCTTCGTCGCGGGGGCGGAAGGCAATCGCGATACCATCGCCGAAATACTCGTAGGGCTCGCGGATCATCTCGCCGACCACGCGGTAATCACCCCGCTCGCTGTCGAGCAGGGTGGTCTTGCCCACCGGGTAGTTGACGAAGACCAGATCGAGACGGCCCGACTCCATGTCCAGCAGCATGTCGTCCACGCTCGAGTAGCGGCGCACAGAGGCCACGTCGCCGTAGAAGTCGGTGGCGTAGCTGTCCTGCAGGGTGCCGCGCTGGACGCCCAGGGTGCGCCCGGCCAGGCTCTCCTCCGAGGGTGTCTCGATATCGGTGTCGGTCGGGCCGAACCAAGCCGAGGGTGGCGTGAAGTAAGCATCGGAGAACAGCACCTGAGCGCGGCGCTCCTCGTTGATGGTCATCGAGGACATGATGGCATCGTAGTTGCGGGCCATGAGCCCGGGAATGATGCCGTCCCACTGCTGCTCGATCCACTCGCAGGTGATGCCCATCTGTTCGCACAGAGCATTGCCCAGGTCGATGTCGAAGCCGGTCAGCTCGCCAGCCGGGGTGCGGTACTGCATTGGCTCGTAGGGCACGTCGACGCCGAAGCGGACGTGATCGTAGCTGTCACGGGCATGGGCCTGGCCGAAAACCAGCACGATGCCGGTCAGCGAGGCGATGAAGGCTTTCTTCATGACAATCCCTTGTTGTTATAGTGATCGGAGGGCGCCGCGCCCCTGTGGCGCGGCGCAATAGCGACGGTACTTCGCTTGACCTGCTCGTCGCCGAGCTTACTCTTCGCCGAAATAGCGCTGGTAGATCTCGTCGTAGGTGCCGTCTTCCTTCAGCGTGGCCAGGGCCTCGTTGAAGCGCTGGGCCAGAGCCTCGTCACGCGGACGGAAGGCGATGCCGAAGCCTTCGCCGAAGTACTCTTCCGGCTCGGTGACCATCTCGCCGACCACCTCGAACTCACCTCTGTGGTTGTCGAGCAGGGTGGCCTGGCCGACGATGAACTCCAGGAAGACGAGGTCCAGACGCTGGGCCTGGAGGTCGAGCACCATGTCGTCGGCGGTGGAGTAGCGGCTGACGTTGGCTACGCGGCCGTAGTTGTCGGTGACGTAGCTGTCGAAAGTGGTACCGCGCTGCACGCCGATGCTCTTGCCGGCCAGGGTCTGTTCGTTGATCTCTTCGACATCGCTGCCGGCCGGGGCGAACCAGGCACCGGGGATGGTGATGTAGGGATCGGAGAAGAGCAGGGTCTGGCGGCGTTCGTCGTTGATGGTCATCGAGGACATGATGGCGTCGTAGTTGCGCGCCAGCAGGCCGGGGATGATGCCGTCCCACTCCTGCTCGATCCACTCGCAGGTGATGCCCATCTCGGCACACAGGGCGTTGCCCAGGTCGATGTCGAAGCCGGTCAGCTCACCGTCCGGCGTGCGGTATTCCATCGGCTCGTAGGGAACGTCGACGCCGAAGCGCACGTGATCGTAATCGCGGGCCTGGGCGGTACCGGCTGCGAGGGCCACGCCCAGCAGGGATACTGTCAGCAGTTTTTTCATGTTTCGTTTCCCTTTGTTTTCGTTCGGCACCGTTTCGGTGACGTCGCGCCTGAATTTAGCGCAGCCACGCCGGGGTCGAAAGCCCTGGCGCGAGCTTTTTCCAACGCCTGTTTGACGTTGTTCAATTGCCGCTCTGGGGCTTGAGGTGAGCCAGCAGCCTTTTCTCCAGGTAGCGGAAGAAGTAGAGGATGGCGAAGGTCAGGCAGAGGTAGATCGCCGCCGCGAACAGGAAGGCCTCGAACGGCGCATAGAAACGCGCATAGACGAAGCGTGCCGCGCCGGTGATGTCCATCAGCGTGACCACGCTGGCGATGGCGCTGGCATGCAGCATGAAGATCACCTCGTTGCCGTAGGCCGGCAGGGCGCGGCGGAAGGCGCTGGGCAGCACGATGCGCCGCATCATCAGCCCCTGCGACATGCCGTAGGCCTTGGCCGCTTCGATTTCACCCTGTGGCGTGGCCTTGATCGCCCCGCGGAATATCTCGGTGGTGTAAGCCGCCGTGTTGAGGGTGAAGGCGATCAGCGCCGGGTAGAAGGCCTCGCGCAGGATCGGCCAGAGGAAGGTCTGCTGGATGCCGTCGAAGAACACCACGCCGTAGTAGATGATGTAGAGCTGGATCAGCAGCGGCGTGCCGCGGAACACGTAGGTGTAGGCATAGATCGGCAGGCTGATCCAGCGACGCCCCGAGCTGCGCCCGATGGCCAGCGGTATCGCCAGCACCAGGCCGGCGACCAGCGACAGGAACACCAGTTGGGTGGTGAGCACCAGCCCGTCCCAGTAATAGCCGATGGTCTGCGGGGTGAAGATGCGGTTGCCGGCGAGCAGTTCGTTGAGCCAGGTCAATTCTGTCATCTCAGTGCCCTCCGAAGCCGACGTTGTAGCGCTTCTGCAGCCGGGCGAACATCCACTCCGACACGCTGGCGATCAGCAGATAGACGGCGGCCACCGGGATCAGAAAGGTGAACGGCTCGTGGGTGGCGCGCGACGCCTCGGCGGCCACGCGTACCATGTCCGAGAGCCCGATCACCGAAACCAGCGCGGTGGTCTTGAGCAATACCATCCAGTTGTTGGAGATGCCCGGCAGGGCATGGCGCATCATCTGCGGAAAGCGGATGCGCCGGAACACCAGCCAGGGGCTCATGCCGTAGGCCTTGCCGGCCTCGATCTGGCCGTGCTCCACGGCCATGAAGGCGCCGCGGAAGGTCTCGCCCATGTAGGCCCCGAAGATGAAGCCGATGGTGAGCACCCCGGCGGCGAAGGCGTTGAGGTTGATGTACCAGTCCACCCCGAACTGGTCGTAGATGGCATCGGTGGCGACGTTGAGCGCCATCTGGCCGCCGAAGAACAGCAGCAGCATCAGCACCAGGTCGGGCACGCCACGAATCACCGTGGTGTAGAGCGTGGCCACCTTGTGCAGCAGCCAGTTGCGCGACATCTT
>NZ_JBYCKL010000071.1:0-10212 GCF_057473365.1 Halomonas sp. TH-94 | reverse complement strand
GTGGCGGCACTGACGGTGGCCCAGTTGACCCCGGTTTCCGGCGCCGAGAAGATGCCCAGACCCACGGTGAGCGGGCGACTCTCTACCGAGTTGGTCACCACCAGCGGCCACAGGAAGTTGTTCCAGTGGTGGCTGATGGAGACCAGCCCGTACGCCAGGTAGGTGGGCTTGGCCAGGGGCACGTAGACCTTGAGCAGGATCGCCATCCAGCCGCAGCCCTCCACCCGGGCCGCCTCCTCCAGCTCGCGAGGGATGGTCTTAAAGGTCTGGCGCAAGAGGAAGATGCCGAAGGCGCTGGCCACGTACGGAAGGCCGACGCCGGTAATGGTATCGACCAGGCCAAGACCGCTGGCAATGCGGTAGTTCTCGACGATCAACACCTCGGGAAAGACGAACAGCTGTATCAATACCAGCATGAACAGCACGTCGCGCCCGGGGATGGGGAAGCGGGCGAAGGCGAAGGCCGCCAGGGTGCAGACGACGAACTGCGCCAGAACCACGCCGGTGACCAGCAGGAAGGTGTTGAGGTAGTAGCGCGCAAATGGCGCCTGGGCCCAGGCATTGGCGAAGTTGTCCAGCGTCAGCGGCGCGAACAGGTCGAAGCGCACCATGTAGGCCGGCGGATGGAAGGCGGCCCAGATCGCATAGAGCAGCGGAAATATCCAGACGATGGCCAGCAGCCAGGCGGCCGTGGTCTCGAGGCTCGGCACGCGCAGGGCGAAGCGGCTGGCGGCGGGGCTGATGGCTCGGTTCATTGCTCGGTTCATTGATAGTGCGTCCTGCGGTCGAGCACGGCGAAATTGAGCGTGGCCACCACCGCCAGCACCAGCAGGATCACCACCGTGATGGTGGCAGCGTAGGTACGGTCGAAGAACGAGAAGGCGTTTTCGTACACGTAGTAGAGCAGCAGGTTGGTGGCGTTGTTGGGGCCGCCCTTGGTCAGGATGAACAGGTGATCGACTACCCGCACGGCGTTGATCAGCGCATTGATCAGGACGAACAGCGTGGTCGGCATCAGTAGCGGAAAGGTCACCCGCCAGAAGAAGCTCCAGCGGCTGGTGCCCTCCAGGTCCGAGGCCTCCTTCAGTTCGGGCGGGATGCTCTGCAGCGCCGCCAGGTAGAAGATCATGAAGAAGCCGGCCTCCTTCCATACCGTCATCACGATCACCGAGGTCAGCGCCACGCTGGGGTCCCCCAGCCAGTTGACCCCGGAGAGACCGAATGCGCCGAGCAACTTGTTGAACAGGCCGATCTGCGGGGCATAAAAGAACATCCAGATGTTGGCCGCGGCGATCATCGGCAGGATGGTCGGGGTGAAGTAGGCCATGCGCACGAAGCCGCGCCCCGGAAGGCGTGCGTTGACCAGCAGCGCCATTCCCAGCGCCAGGGCGATGGAGGTGGGAATGGTGCCCAGCGCATAGATCAGGTTGTTGCGCGCCACCCGCCAGAAGGTGCGGTCCTCCACCAGCATGGCGTAGTTCTCCAGCCCGACGAACTCTGGCGGCGCTCCGCGAAAGCCGGGAAGGAAGAAGCTGTTGATGAGCGTCGCCACGGTGGGCAGGTAGGCGAAGGTGCCAAGCAGCACCGCCGCCGGCAGCAGCAACAGCGCACCGTAGATCTGCATGCGTCTATCGGCGTTGTGGATCAGCATGGCTTGCCTCCTGCGCCGCTGGCCTCAGCGGGAGCGCGCGTAGCGTCGCAGCGCCACGTCAGCTTCCGCCTGGGCCTGCTTGAGCGCCTCCTCGGGTGACATCTGGCCGGTCAGCGCCGCCTGCACGGCGTTGTCCAGCGCCCGACGCACACGCCCGCCCTGATAGGTGGCCAGCTCCGCGGTAGCGTGCTCGAGCTGATCGCGGGCCACCGCCGCCGGCGGGAACTCCTCGATGTAGTCCTGCAATGCTTCGGTCTCGTAGGCCGCCGGGCTGACGCCCATGTAGCCGGTTTCGATCGACCAGGCCGCAGCGCGCTCAGGGTCGGTCATCCAGCGGATGAACGTCATCGCCGCACGCTGCTCCTCCTCGCTGGAGTCCTTGAACAGGTAGAAGTTGCCGCCGCCGGTGGGACTGCCGCGCTGGGTGCTCATGGGCAGCATGGCCACGCCGAAGTCGAAGTCGGCTTCGTTGCGAACCGCGGTCAGATTGCCGGTGGTGTGCCACATCATGGCGGTAGACTGCTCGATGAAGTTCTGGCGCAGGGTGCCCCATTCTATGGTGCCGTCGGGCATGGCCTGATGATCGCGGGAGAGCGAAACCCAGTATTCCAGCGCCTCGATGGCGGCGGGGTCGTCGAAGTAGATCTCGGTGCCCTCTTCGTTCATCAGGCGGTGGCCGTTCTGGAAGGCAAAGGCCTGGAACATCCAGTAGGGGTAACCGGTGGAGGGTACCATCACGCCCCACTGCTGCCCGTTGCTGGCCTCGCGCACCGCGGCGGCCATTTCCGCCATCTCCTCCCAGGTCTCGGGAGGTGTCTCTGGATCGAGACCGGCTGCCTCGAAGGCGTCCTTGTTCCAGTAAAGCACGATAGTGGAGCGCTGGAAGGGTATGCCGTAGGTCTGGCCATCGATCTGGCCGTTCTCCATCAGCCCGGGGTAGAAGCCGTCGAGCCACTCGCGCTCCTCGTCGGTTTCGATCACCGAGTCGAATGAGACGATGGCGTCCTGCTCCAGCAGGTCGAACAGGTCGATGGAGAACAGCACCGAGAGCTGCGGCGCATCGCCGGCCTCGATGGCCGACATGGCGCGCACTCGGGTGTCGTCGTAGTTGCCGGCGTAGATGGCGTTAACCGAGATGTCGGGGTGCTCGTTCTCGAACTCGGCCACCAGGCCGTCGATCACATCGGTCAGCGCCCCACCCACGGCGACCGGGTAATACATGGTCAGCTCGGTCTGAGCCTGTGCGCTCAGCGAGCCGGCAGCGAGCAGGCCTGCCAAGGCCGTGGCTCCCATTCTGCTGCCCTGGGTCAACATGAAGCGTGCGTTCATCGGTTCACTCCTGAAGAGTCGTTCCCTGCGGGATGGGACGAGGCTCGCGCCTCGCGGTCTTGGGTCGAAGCGCCGGCAAGGCCCGGCTCGAAGCGATGGCGCCCGGGCGGTGCGGCCAAGTCGTGGCCCGTTATCGCCAACCGCTGTCCATCGCTTGCATCGAAGAAGTGCGCCGCCTCGCGCCGCCACCGCAGCCGGCAGTTCGCCCCGGCTGCCAGCCCGGGCTTGCCGTCGAGCCGGGCACGCAGCTGCTGACTGCCTACCTGCAAACGGACGATGCTGTCCGCGCCGAGGTATTCGGCGTCGATCACCTCGGCGGGCACGCCGGGCGCATCGGCCGGCAACAGGTGGATCTCCTCTGGGCGAATGCCGAGCAAGTGACCCTTGGCCTCGTGAGAGGCTACGCTGCAGCGGGGCTCACCCTCGATAACCGCGCCATCGGCAGCGGCGGCAAGGCTCACCAGATTCATCGCCGGGCTGCCGATGAAACTGGCGGCGAACGCCGTTGCCGGTCGGTCATAGAGCTCGGCCGGCGTGCCGTCCTGTTCGATTTTTCCGCCCTGCATGAGGATCACGCGATCGCCCATGCTCATCGCCTCGACCTGGTCGTGGGTGACGTAGATCACCGTCATTCCGAGCCGCTGCTGCAGTGCCTTGATCTCGCGGCGCATCTCACCACGCAGGCGAGCGTCGAGATTGGAGAGCGGCTCGTCCATCAGGCAGATGGGATGTTCGGAGATGATCGCCCGGGCCAGTGCGACCCGCTGACGCTGGCCGCCGGAGAGCTGCGCGGGCTTGCGCTCGAGATAGGCTTGGAGGTCGACCAGCTCGGCGACTCGCGCCAGCCGCTCGCGTCGCTCGGCCTTTGGGACCCTGCGGCTGCGCAAACCGAAGACGATATTGTCGGCCACGCTGAGATGGGGAAACAGCGCGTAGGACTGGAACACCATGCTGATGCCCCTATCGCCCGGCGGCAGGTAAGTGACGTCGCGCTCACCGATGTGAATGCGCCCGGCGCTGGCCTGCTCGAGACCGGCGATCATGCGCAGCGTGGTCGACTTGCCGCAGCCCGAGGGGCCGAGCAGGATGACGAACTCACCCGGCGCCACGTCGAAACCGATGCCGTCGACGGCAACGGACTCGCCCCAGCGCTTGCTCACGGCCTCGAGCCGGATGCGCTGGCTGTCGCTTGGGCCCACCGGGGGGTGGGGCGGCTGACTGTGCGGTGTCTGGTTCTGGTTATTGTTGTCTGGGTTCATGCTGCATCCACGATGCCCGTCAAGGCGTTGCATGGCTGTCATCGACTCTCCCGAAACTCAGCGTAGCCGCTAATACGACGATGTGCGGCAATGCTGGCGACTTTTGGTGACGCTGCGATGACGGAACGACGACCGAACGGTAACAATCGGGCGCTGGGCACGGCATGCTAGAATGTGGGCTTTCCCCTGATCAGGAACCGAGCGCAATGTCCCTTGAAGACCTGCATCTCAATCTCCGCAACCTGACGCAGGACGATTACCCACAGCTCAAGCAGCTGATGGATGCCGTCTACAACGACATTGGCGGAGCCTGGCCCCAGCACTCCATCGATCGGCTGATCCAGGAGTTCCCCGATGGCCAGATCGTCATCGAGGATGATGAGCGGCTGGTGGGCGTGGCGCTGACCGTGCGGGTCGATTACGACGAGTTCTCCAATCCTCACAAGTACGACGACCTGGTCGGCAACCGCGAGATCATCCTGAACGACCCCGAAGGCGACGCCATGTACGGGTTGGACGTATTGATTCACCCCGACTATCGCGGTTATCGCCTGGGCCGGCGCCTGTACGAGGCACGCAAGGAACTGTGCCGCTCGCTCAACCTGCGGGCGATACTCGCCGGCGGGCGCATTCCCAACTATCACGAGCACCCCGATCTCAGCCCGACCGAGTACATCGAACGGGTGGCGCGCAAGGAGATCCACGACCCCATCCTCTCCTTCCAGCTGGCCAACGACTTCCAGGTCAAGCGTCTGTTGCGCAAATATCTGCCCGAGGACGAAAAATCCCAAGGCTTTGCGACCCTGCTCGAGTGGAACAACATCCTCTACGAGCCCGCCGAGCGGGTGCTGGAGAACCGGCCCACCCAGGTGCGCGTCGGTGCCGTGCAGTGGCAGATGCGCGAATGTGCCTCCATGGAGTCGGTGCTGCAGCAAGTGGAGTATTTCGTCGACGCCATATCCAGCTATCAGAGCGACTTCGCCGTCTTCCCGGAGCTGTTCAACGCGCCGTTGATGGGCCTGCAGGATCGCGCCAGCCTGCATGACCAGCTCGCCGCCATCCGTTATCTGGCCGGCTTCACCGAGCATTTCAAGACCGAGATCTCGCGCATGGCGGTCTCCTACAACATCAACATCATCGCTGGCTCGATGATCGAGATAGGCGAGGACGACCGGCTCTACAACGTCAGCTACCTGTGCCATCGCGACGGCCACGTGGAACACCAGTCGAAGCTGCACATCACGCCACAGGAGCGCCGTGAGTGGGTGATAGAGGGTGGCGACGAGCTGCGCGTGTTCGAGACCGATGCCGGGCGCGTCGGCATCCTGATCTGCTACGACGTGGAGTTTCCCGAACTCGGTCGACTGCTGGCCGACCAGGACATGGACATCCTCTTCGTACCGTTCTGGACCGATACCAAGAACGGCTACCTACGGGTACGCCACTGTTCACAGGCACGGGCCATCGAAAACGAGTGCTACGTGGTGCTGTGCGGCAGCGTCGGCAACGTCCCGTCGATCCGCAACCTCGACATCCAGTACGCCCAGTCGGCGGTATTCTCGCCCTCGGACTTCGCCTTCCCCCACGATGCGGTGCTCTCCGAGACCACCCCCAATACCGAAATGGTGATTTTCTCCGACCTCGACCTGACCCGGCTCACCGTGGTGCGCGCCGAAGGCTCGGTGACCAATCTCAAGGACCGGCGCAAGGACCTGTTCGACCTGCGCTGGCGCGATTGGTCGTGGAAGTCGGGCTCGCGCCAGGAAGAGAGCTGAGCCGTGCTTGACCGCCTGCGCCGCTGGCGGGCCGAACGCTTCGAGGCCCGCCATCCGTTTCCGCAAGAGGCCTGGGACGAGGCGCGCTCGCGCCTGCCGCTGCTGGCCTTTCTCGACGACGAGGAAGCGGCGCGACTAGGCCGCCGCGCCTGGCGATTCCTGCACGCCAAGCGCTTGAGCATGCATCCCGACCTGGCTGCCCATACCCGCTTCGACGAGCCGGCCCAACTGGCCTTGGCCGCACAGGCTTGCCTGCTGACGCTGGGCTGGTCGGAAGAGGATCATGAGGAAGCCTTCAGCGGTTTCCACGAGATCCTGATCCTGCCCGACGCCTTCCATCGCCAGGTCGAGGAGCTGGACGAGTTCGGCGTGATGCACGCCTACGAGGACGAGCGCGCCGGCGAAACCTCGGCCCAGGGCCCAGTGGTGGTGGCCTTTCCCGATCTGATGGAGAGCGGTGATTTCAACGGCTTCAACGTGGTGATCCACGAGCTCGCCCACAAGGTCGACATGGGCAACTCACTGGATATCGACGGCTTCCCGCCCCTGCCCCGAGACATGGATCCCAAGGAGTGGCACCGGGTCTTCACCGCGGTATGGGACGACCTGCAGGCACGCCTCGAGCGTGGCGAGACGCCGCCCATCGACGACTACGCCGCAACTCATCCCGGCGAGTGCTTCGCGGTGTGCTGCGAGTATTTCTTCAGCGCCCCGGACGTGCTCTACGAAGACTATCCCGAGCTTTACGCCTTGCTCACCCGCTATTTCCGCCAAGCCCCGCTCGAACGCCTGCCGCCAGCACATCCGCAACCGGCTTAGCTCAACGTTGCTCCAGCAGCCGTACCAGCTCCGGCACCGCCTTGTCGGCATGGCCGCCATCGCTGGCACGCCGATACAGCGCCAGTACCGCCTCCGCCACTCCGTGCTCGGCCGCCAAATCCTCGGTCATGGTGCGGTAATAGCCGATGTCCTTGAGCGCATTGGCCACGCTGAAGCGAAACCCCGAGGCATCGTCGGCTTCGATGAAGGGACGCAGCCGTTCCAGCACCACCCCGCCGCCGCCGCCCTTACCCAGGACATCAAGCAAGGCGGCATCGTCGATACCGGCCCGACGCGAAGCCGCAGCGGCTTCGGCGAGCACCGCGGTGAAGCCCAGCGAGACGAAGTTGTGCAACAGCTTCAGGGTGTGCCCCGCCCCT
Organism: Halomonas sp. TH-94; assembly: GCF_057473365.1. Taxonomy (NCBI): domain Bacteria; kingdom Pseudomonadati; phylum Pseudomonadota; class Gammaproteobacteria; order Oceanospirillales; family Halomonadaceae; genus Halomonas; species Halomonas sp. TH-94. The sequence continues at coordinate 2,999 of NZ_JBYCKL010000071.1, read as the reverse complement.
ACCGGGCCGGCATGGGCGATGTTCTCGGCGAAGCATTCGAGCAGCGGGCACACCTCGGCGAACAGCGCCTCGGGCGCGCCGACGATCAGGTTCAACTTGCCCGCCTCCGCCTCCTTGGGCGTACGGGTCATGGCGGCATCCATGAAGCGACCGCCGGCCGCTTCGACCCGCGCGGCGACCCGTTCGGTGGAGCTCGGCAGCGCCGTGGAACAGTCGACCACCACGGTGCCCGGCGCCAGCCCTTCGAGCACCCCGCCCGGCTCGAACAGCACCGCCTCCACCTGGGGCGAACCGGTCACGCAGAGAATCACCACCTCGGCGCTTGCAGCCACCTCGCGGCCGCTGCCCTTGGCCACCGCACCGGCGGCCAGCAGATCCTCGACCGGCTGGTTGCCCGGATGCTCCAGAAAGCACATCGAATGACCTCCGCGCAGCACGTTGGCGGCGATGCCGTGCCCCATCAGGCCGACCCCGATAAGGCCAACCCTGCGTGACTCGCTCATGATGTCGTTCTCCTTGCTGGCAAATGTACGGTTCAAGCGTGCTTGATCGCCACGGTCTTCAGCCGCGTGTAGCTGCGCAGCCCCTCGAAGCCCTTCTCGCGGCCGTGCCCCGAGCGCCCCACCCCGCCGAAAGGCAGCTCGATGCCGCCCCCTGCGCCGTAGTTGTTGATGAATACCTGTCCGCTGCGAATGCCCTTGGCCAGGCGCAGCTGGCGGCCACCGTCACGGGTCCACACTCCTGCACAAAGTCCGAAGTCGGTGGCATTGGCCAGGCGCAGCGCCTCGGCTTCGTCGCGAAACACCTGCACCGCCAGCACCGGACCGAACAGCTCCTCGCGCAGCACTTCGTGCCCATTGGGGATGTCTGTCAATAGCTGCGGCACCACGAAGTGGCCACCCAGCGGCGCCCCCTCGGCCAGTTGGCCCTGCGCAGCCACGCGCACGCCACTGGCCCGGGCCGACTCCAACCTAGATTCGAGCTTGGCCTTCTGTCGCGCATTGATCAACGCGCCGCAGTCGGCATCCGCCTCGCCGGCATCACAGCGCAGCGCCGAAAAGCGCTCGATCAGCTCATTCCGCACCACCTCGGCACAGCTCGCCTCCACCAGCAGGCGGCTACCGGCCGAGCAGGTCTGTCCGGCGTTCTGCACGATACCGCGTACCACCGCCTCCAGCGCGGCTTCGAGATCGGCATCGGCAAAGACGATCTGCGGCGACTTGCCGCCCAGTTCCAGGGTCACCGGCACGTGGTGCACTGCCGCGGCCTGGGTCACCAGGGTGCCCGTCTCGGGTGAGCCGGTGAACGACAGGTGATCGATGGCGGGATGCGCTGCCAGCGCTGCCCCCGCTTCGCGCCCCAAGCCCGGCACCACGTTGAGCACACCGGCAGGCAAACCCGCCTCGCAGGCCAGCTCGGCCAGACGCAGCACGCTGAGGCACGCATCTTCGGCGGGTTTGAGCACTACGGTGTTGCCGGCGGCCAGGGCCGCCGCCACGCAGCGCCCGAAGATCTGCGCCGGATAGTTCCAGGGAATGATCTGGGCACACACGCCGTAGGGCTCACGCAGGGTGAGCACGGCGAAGCCTTCATCGAAGGGAATGGTTTCACCGTGCAGCTTGTCGGCGCCGCCGCCATAGAAGCGAAAGTAGCGCGCGCAGGCGGCAATGTCGCCACGCGCCTGGGTCATCGGCTTGCCGGTATCGGCGCACTCCAGCGCTGCCAGGTTGTCGAGGTCGGCCTCGATGGCATCGGCAAAGCCGAGCAGCCACTCGCCGCGTCGCCGGGCCGTCCAGCGCGCCCAGTCGCCCACGCTACCGGCAAAGGCGCGACGGGCGGCATCGACGGCAACCATGACCTCCTCGGTCTGGCAGCGGGCGATGCGGGCAATCGCCAGGCCGCTCGAGGGGGACTCGACCTCCAGCAGCGCCTGGGTCGACACCCATTCGCCACCGATCAGCGCATCGCTGCGCGGTGTTACGGGTAGCGCCTTCATACAGCCTCCTTGTGCATTTGTTGTTATTTCCCTTGCCGCTAGTACACCAGCCAGACCAGCCCCATGGAGATCCATGGCATGTAGGTGATCGCCACCAGGCAGGCCAGCACCACCAGCACGAAACGCACCAGCCAGGGCAGCATCTGGTCGATGGAGATCCTGGCCACTGCGCAGGCGGCGAACAGATTCACACCCAAAGGCGGGGTGATCATGCCCAGTGCCAGATTGACCACCATGATCAGACCGAAATGCACCGGGTGAACGCCGAACTGAATGGCGATCGGCGTCAGAATCGGGGCCAGCACCAGAATGGCAGCCGAGGTCTCGATGAACATGCCGACGATCAGCAGCAGCACATTGACCGCCAGCAGGAAAGCCATGGGGCTGTCGAACACCTGGGTGACCCAGCCGGCGATATGGCCCGGCAGGCCCGTCCGGCTGATCAGGAAGCTGAACAGCGAGGCAGCGGCAATGATCAGCATCACCGCCGCGGTGGAGATCACGCTCTGGCGCAGGATAGGCCACAGGTCGCCGACCTTGAGCTCACGGTAGTAGAGCCCGCCCACCAGAAGGGCGTAGAACACCGCCACCGCCGAGGCCTCGGTGGGCGTGAACACCCCGCCGTAGATCCCGCCGATCACCACCACCGGCATCAGCAGCGCCGCCCAGGCGCGCTTGAAGGAGATCACGAAGCTGGTGCTGTCCTTGTGATCCTCGAGACCGTAGCCACGCACCTTGCAGAACAGGTAGAGGAACAGGATCAGCGCCATACCGATGAGCAGCCCCGGCCCCACCCCGGCCAGGAACAGCTGACCGATGGAGGTATCGGTGCTGACCCCGAACAGGATCAGCGGGATCGAGGGCGGGATCAGCACTCCGAGTTCAGCCGACGACGCCTGGATCGAGGCCGCCAGCGGTTTGGGATAGCCGTGACGCACCATGGCCGGGATCAGTATGGCGCCGATGGCGAAGGTGGTCGCCACGCTGGAGCCGGACACCGCGG
>NZ_JBYCKL010000070.1:0-40503 GCF_057473365.1 Halomonas sp. TH-94 | reverse complement strand
TCACGCCGGCATCGATGAACTTTTGAGTGCCCTCGGTCGACTCCCTCTCGGACCAGGCCAATGACCAGGCCATGGTGGCGTCGGCAGCGATCTTGAGCTTCTCCTGGGTCTCTTCGGAGAGGGCGTCCCAGGCGTCTTGGTTGATCATCACGCCGAACACCGTCGCCGACTGGTGCCACCCCGGGGTGGCCCAATAGTCCGCCACTTCAGCCAGGCCCACGCTGTAGTCGATGCCCGGCGCCGAGAATTCGGCGGCGTCGACCACGCCACGCTCGATGGCCTGGTAGACCTCGCCGCCGGCCAGGGTGACCTGCGAGCCGCCGAGCTGTTCGAGCACACGGCCCTGGTCACGTCCGGCAAGACGCAGGCGCTTGCCGTCCAGGTCGGCCAGGCTCTCGATGGGAGTGCGCCCCATGAAGCCGGACTCGTTGTTCAGCACACCATATGGCAAGTAAACCAGACCGAACTGGCCGTAGACCTCCTCGTAGAGCTCACGGCCACCCCACTGCTGAATCCAGTTGAGGTAGTCGACGGCATTGAACAGCATGGGCGTGGAGGCCAGCGGCGAGAACGCCGGGTTGCGGCCGGCCCAGTAGCCGGGCCAGTCGCCCGAGGCGTCGATACTGCCGGTCTCGGTGGCATCGAACACCTCGGTGCCGGGCATCAGGGTGCCGCCGGCGCGGAAGTCGATCTGCAGCTCGTCGCCGGCGATCTTGTTGACCAGTTCCACCCAGTGGCGGTCGATCTTGATCGCATCGATACTGTCCGGCCAGGTGGTGGTCATGGTCCACTGCTCTTGAGCATGAGCGGTGGCGCTCAGGGAGGCCAGGCTCACGCCGATGGCGAACCCCGCGAGCATGATGGCGTGCTGGGATTTCATCTTGTTTTCCTTACCTTTCAATCAGCTTGATGCTGTTTTTATAAAAGAGGTGTTTCCACTCCCGACAACCCAGACCTGGCTGGTGCTCATTTGGCGACCCCTCATGTATGGCCTCGGGAGCGATGTTGTCTGGGGCTACTCTACAAAGGTATCCTGGGCTCAAGGAAGGTCAGAAACGGTCTTCATGAGGTCTTTTTCGGACATTCATCGAGGCAGCCATGCCTGCTTTCCAAACGAACCTGCTGAATCAGAAGATCTACGCACCCTACAAGATTGCCGCCTTGGTCGATGCCGTGGCAGCACAGGGCATCGCGCCCGAGGTGGTGATGGATGGTGTTGGCTTGGATCAGGAGGCGCTCGCGGACCCGGCCACCCTGGTGTCCATCAAGCAGTACATCGATGCGTGCACGAACGTCATTGAAGCAGGGGCCAACCTCTCCACCCCTTTCGAGACTGCCGCCAGGCTGCATTTGACGGCTTACGGTATGTATGGATACGCCCTGCTCACCAGTCCGACCATTCGTGATTACTTCAATTTCGGCGTGAAATATCATCCCCTGGCGACGCCGACCCTGCATATGACATGGCGGGAGTCTGAAGAGTCGGCCATTTTCGCATTCAGGGAAGCCTACTCGTATATCACCAACATCGACACGCGCAACTTCCTTATCCAGCAGCAAATGGCGCAGAACGTCATTCATATTCGAGACGCCGTCGGCCCAAGCCTGACGCCAACGAAGGCCTTGCTTGCCTATTCCGGCGAAGGCACCCGGGAGATCCACGAAAAGTATCTTGGCTGCGAGTGCCATTTCGACCAAGAGACGAGTGAAATCCACTACCCCAAGGAAATTCTCGACCAATCTCCATTGTTGGGCAATCGGCTCTCCATCAAGCTGCTTCAGGAGACCTGCAACCAACTTCTCGGCCAGACCAAGATGTCGTCTGGAATCACGGGGGAGGTCTATCAAGTCCTGATGATGTCACCGAACAGCTTTCCCAGCATGGAAGCCGTCGCCAATTTGCTCTGCATCACCACACGTACCCTGCGAAGAAAGCTGGATGCGGAAATGACGAGCTACAGGGAAATACTGGATGACGCACGCTGCACCTTGGCAACCGAGTATCTGCTGGCAACGAAAATGAGCACGGAGGACATCGCAGCAAGACTGGGATTCAGCGACAGCGCGAACTTCAGAAGAGCCTTCAAACGCTGGACGGGAAAATCACCGCATCAGCTCAGAAAGAGCGGATAGCCACTCCCTCGATAGCCACTCCCTCGGCTTTCACTCGATTCAGTGCCGTAAACGACAGATGGCACGTTCTGCCACCCCTTCCTTTGAACTAAAGTCTTATTTGCGCCTTTGCCCTCGCGAGATGGCACGAAATGCAAAAAGTGTGGCTCGATGCGTAAACCTGGCGAATCGCTTTCCTCCTAACATGAAGGTGCCGTCAGGGGCTGAATCGCGTTATGCACAGGCAGTTCAGCACCTACGCACAAAAGTTCACCAGACTGTACACAGACTTATACACAGACGGCGTTCTACGCGCCGGATGTCACAACAACAAGCCAAAGGCTACACAATGACAATGACACGCCGCTTCGCCCTGGGAGCACTCGCCGCTTCCATCCTGTTGGCCGGCCATACCGCTCAGGCCGAGATCACCGACAACGAGATCCGCATTGGCTACCTGGCCGACATGTCGGGCCCCTATCGTGACCCCATCGGCCCCATGGGGCTGGATGCCATCCAGATGGCTATCGAAGACGTGGGCGGCAGCGTGGCAGGCGCCAGCATCGAGGTCTTCAGTGCCGACGACCGCAACAGCCCGGACGTGGGTTCGAGCATCGTTCGCGAGTGGATCGACGAACGTAACGTCGATATGGTCACCGGCCTGGTGGCCTCTTCCGTCACCCTGGCCGCCGTGCGGCTGCTGGAAGAGGAGAACCGTCTGGGGCTGGTCAACGGCGCCGTCTCCTCCGGCGTCACCAACGAGAGCTGTTCGCCCAACCATATCCACTGGGTCTACGATACTTGGGCCATGTCCAACGGCACCGCCAAGGCGATCACCGAGGAAGGCTACAAGAACTGGTATCTGCTGAGCGCCGACTACTCCTTCGGTCACGCCCTGGAGGGCGACGTGGAGCGCGTGGTACTCGAAAACGGCGGCACTATCGTGGGCAAGGCGCGCCACCCCTTCCCCAGCAACGATTTCTCCTCGTTCCTGCTTCAGGCCCAGGCCTCCGGCGCCGATGTCATTGCGCTGAACAACGCCGGTTCAGACACCATCAATGCCATCACCACGGCGGGCGAATTCGGCATCACCCAGGCGGGTCAGGTACTGGCCGGCATGGTGCTGTTCAGCACCGACGTACGCAGCATCGGCCTCGATGCCGCCCAGGGGCTGCAATTCACCAAGGCGTGGTACTACGATCTCAACGACGAGACCCGCGCCTGGGCCGAGCGCTTCCGCGAGCGCACCGGCAGCATGCCCACCATGGTTCACGCCGGCCTCTACTCCAGCACCCTGCACTATCTCCAGGCCATCGAAGCCGTCGGTACCGACGAAGCCCAGGCCGTGCGCCGGCAGATGGCGGAAACCCCGATCAATGACATCTTCGCCACCGGCGGCTACATCCGGGAAGATGGTCGCATGGTGCATGACATGTACCTGGTCGAAGTGAAGACACCGGAAGAGTCCGAGAACGAGGACGACCTGTTCCGTGTGGTGCGCACCATTCCTGCCGAAGAAGCCTTCCGCCCACTTTCCGAAAGCCAGTGCCATCTGGTCAACGGCGCCTGAGCAGAGGTCGAGATGAGCCATTCGAACCAGAACACTCTCAGGATTCAGCAGAACACCATCGGCGCCGCGCTCAGCCGCAGCGCACGCAAGCATGGCAACAAGCTGGCGCTGGCCTTCGAAGGCCGGCGCTGGAGTTACGCCGAGCTGAACCGGGCGGTCAACCGGGTCGCCAACCGCCTGCTGGCGGCGGGCCTGACGCCGGGCGACCGCCTGGCCGCCTACGGCAAGAACTCCGACGCCTACGCCATTGCCTGGCTGGCCGCTACCCGCGCCGGCCTGGTCCATGTGCCGGTCAATTTCGCGCTGAGCGCCGACGAGCTGCACTACATCCTAGAGCAGTCCGGTGCCGTCGGGCTGCTTAGCGACCTGAGCCTGGCCGACAACGTGACGAAAGCGAGCGAAGGGTTCGGCCTCACGCTTTCCGGGACACTGCACGCCGAAGGCGGGACCGGCTTCGACGTGCTTCAGGCGGCCCTCGACGAAGCCAGCGACGACAGCGAGCCGGACGTGGCCGTCGCTGCCGACAGTCTGGCCCAGCTGCTCTACACCTCGGGCACCACGGCAGCGCCCAAGGCGGCGATGATGACCCACCAGGCGCTGCTCGCCGAGTACATGGCCTGCATGGTGGAGCTCGACATCAAGGGCGACGAGCCGATGCTGGCCGCCCTGCCGCTCTACCACTCGGCGCAGATGCACGTCTTCCTGATGCCGGGCTTGTTGCTGGGTGCTCCGGTACACCTGCACATGGCGCCGCTGCCCGACGACTGCCTGGCGCAGATCGCAAGCGAGGGCATCGCTTCGTTCTTCGCCCCGCCCACGGTGTGGATCAGCCTGCTGCGCCATCCCGACTTCAACACCTTCGACCTCTCCACGCTGAAGAAGGCTTACTACGGCGCCTCGATCATGCCGGTGCCGGTATTGGAGGAACTGCAGCAGCGCCTGCCCGGCGTGGGGCTCTACAACTGTTACGGCCAGAGCGAGATCGCGCCGCTGGCCACCGTACTGCGCCCCGAGGAGCACGCCGAGCGCCCGGCGTCGGCGGGCCGCCCCATCCTCACGGTGGAAACGCGCATCGTCGATCTGGAGATGAACGACGTGCCGCCCGGCCAGCACGGTGAAATCGTCCACCGCTCACCGCAGCTGCTTACCGGCTATTGGAACAAGCCCGAGATGAACGAGGAAGCCTTCGCCGGCGGCTGGTTCCACTCCGGCGACGTGGGCTACTTCGACGAGGCGGGCTACCTCTACGTCGTCGACCGCATCAAGGACGTGATCAACACCGGCGGCGTGGTGGTGGCCAGCCGCGAGGTGGAGGAGGGCCTGTTCAAGCACCCTGCCGTCTCCGAGGTCGCCGTGGTGGGCCTGCCCGACGCGAAGTGGATCGAGGCGATCACCGCCGTGGTGGTCACCAAGGAAGGAGCCGAAGTGAGCGAAGAGGAGCTGATCGCCCACGCCAAGGCCCACATGGCGCCCTACAAGGTGCCCAAGCGCATCCTGTTCGCCGACGCCCTGCCCAAGAGCACCGCCGGCAAGATACTCAAGCGCCACCTGCGCAAGGACCTGAGCTGACCCATGACTGCACCGCAAGACGACCTGACGCCGCTGTTCCACGACACCATCCGCCGCTTCCTCGAGCAGGAAGTGGCGCCTCACTACGAAGCGTGGGAGGCCGCCGGCGAGATGCCGCGCTCGCTGTGGACGAAGCTCGGCGAGGCCGGCCTGCTGGGCATCGATTTGCCTGATGAGCTAGGCGGCAGCGGCGCCGACTTCGCCATCGTCCAGCTGGCGCTGGAGGAGATCTCGCGCCAAGGCTTCGGCGGCCTAGCCAGCGCCTATAACATTCACGCCAACATCGTCATGCCCTACCTGCTGCACATCGCCACGCCGGCCCAGCGCGAGCGCTGGCTGCCGGCCATGGCCAGCGGCGAGGCCATCGGCGCCATCGCCATGACCGAGCCCGGCGCGGGCAGCGACCTGGCGGCGATGAAGACCCGCGCCAGCCGTACCGAAACGGGGTGGCGACTGGACGGCAGCAAGCTGTTCATCACCAACGGTCAAGTGGCCGACCTGGTGATCGTCTGCGCCAAGTCCGACCCCGCCGCCGGTGCTCGCGGTGTGTCGCTGTTCCTGGTCGACACTTCGCTTGCCGGCTTCTCCCGCGGCCAGCCGATCAAGAAGATCGGCCAGCACGCCAGCGACACCGCCGAGCTGTTCTTCGACGACCTGCGCCTGCCCGAAGATGCCCTGCTCGGCGAAGCGGGCTCGGGATTTACCTACCTGATGCAGGAGCTGCCCCGCGAGCGCCTCGGTGTGGCGGCCCAGGCACTGGGAGCCATGGAGGGGGCGCTGGCGCTGACCCTCGACTACGTGCGTGAACGCCGCGCCTTCGGCCGCGCCGTGGGCGACTTTCAGAACACCCGCTTCACCCTGGCCGAGGTGCGCGCGCAGATCGACATGGGCCGCGCCTACTTCGAACAGTGCGTGACCAAGCACCGCCGCGGCGAGATGAGCAGCACAGATGCCGCCATATTGAAGCTGCAGCTCAGCGAGATGCAGTGCCGCACCATCGACGCCTGCCTGCAGCTGTTCGGCGGCTATGGTTATACCCGGGAATACCCGATTTCGCGTTTCTATCTCGATGCCCGCGTGCAGACCCTCTACGCCGGCACCTCGGAAATCATGAAGGAAGTGATCGCCCGCTCGCTGCTCGGCAAGAGCGACGCCGCCTGATCGCTTGCTCACGGCAATTCAAGAAGACAGGAGAACACCATGCGGCTCGATTCCGTCGTCATTCTCGGCAGTGCGCGCACCGCCATCGGCAGCTTCGGCGGCAGCCTGGCCGGGCTCGCCCCGTATGAGCTGGGCACCGTTACCGCCCGCGAGGCGCTGGCCCGTGCCGGCGTCGAGGCTGGCGAGATCGACCACGCCGTCTACGGCCATATCATTACCACCGGACCCCAGGACGCCTACCTGGCCCGCCACACTGCCCTGGAGGCCGGCGTGCCCGACGGCGCGGCGGCGTTCAACGTCAACCGCCTGTGCGGCTCCGGCGTGCAGGCGATCCTCTCGGCCGCCCAGCAGATCGTGCTCGGCGACAGCCGTCTGGCGCTGGCCGGCGGCGCCGAGTCGATGAGCCGCGGCGCCTACCTGCTGCCGCCCCAGGCGCGCAACGGCCTGCGCATGGGCCACGCCAACGTCACCGACCTGACGCTCGGCGTACTCAGCGACCCCTTCGGCAGCGGCCACATGGGCGTGACCGCCGAGAACATCGCCAAGCGCTGCGGGCTCGGCCGCGAGGAAATCGACCGCTTCGCCCTGGAAAGCCACCAGAAGGCCGCCCGCGCCATCGCCGAGGGCCGCTTCGATGAGCAGATCGTTCCGGTCACGGTGCGCGAAGGCAAGAACGAACGGCAGTTCGACCGTGACGAACACGTGCGTGAGGGCGTCACGCTGGAAGACCTCGCCCGGCTCAAGCCCGCCTTCGCCAAGGAAGGTGTGGTCACCGCCGGCAACGCCTCGGGCATCAACGACGGCGCCGCCACCCTGGTGCTGGCCCATGCCGACGAAGCCAGTCGCCGCGGCCAGACGCCGCGAGCCCGGCTTATCTGCGCCAGCACTGCCGGGGTCGAGCCGAGCGTGATGGGCCTGGGGCCGATTCCCGCCGTACGCCGCTGCCTCGACGAGGCCGGGCTCAGCATTGCCGACATCGACGTGATCGAGTCCAACGAGGCCTTCGCCGCCCAGGCCATGGCAGTGGCCCAGGAACTGGACTTTCCCGCCGAGCGGCTCAACCCCAACGGCGGCGCCGTGGGGCTGGGGCATCCCGTCGGCGCCACCGGCGCGATACTCACCATCAAGGCGCTGGCCGTGCTGGAGCGCACCGGCGGCCGCTACGGGCTGATCACGCTATGTATCGGCGGCGGGCAGGGGATCGCCTTGCTGATCGAACGCTGCTGAGAGCACCCACAAGCGACTGCGCCCGAGACCCTCTCGGGTCAGCGCATCAGGACGGAAACAAAGACAAGGAGCCGCACATGACGACCGTCACGCCCAAGATCCTGCCTGCCACGCCCTCCGCGACCAACCCGCCGCTGCTGATCGGCGAACTGCTCGATTCGGGCGTGCGCATGGCCGGAAGCAACCAGATCGTCTACCGCGACCTGAGCCGCCACGACTATCGCCGCTTCCGTGAGCGGGTACACCAGCTGGCTCACGTGCTCAGCGCCCAGGGCGTCAAGGCCGGCGACGTGGTGGCGGTGCTCGACTGGGACAGCCACCGCTACCTGGAAGCCTTCTTCGCCATCCCCATGCTGGGCGCGGTGCTGCACACGGTGAACGTACGCCTGTCGCCGGAGCAGATCCTCTACACCATGGAGCACGCCGAAGACGACTTCGTACTGGTTCACGAGGACTTCGTGCCGCTGCTCGAGCCCTTGGCCGCGCGTTTGCCGCGCGTTCGCGGCTACCTGCTGTGCCAGGATGCTCCTGCCGAGATTCAAAGTTCGCTCGCCCTGGCCGGCGAATACGAGGCACTGCTGGCCGAGCAGCCGACCCGTTACGACTTTCCCACCTTCGATGAGAACGCGGTGGCCACGCTGTTCTACACCACCGGCACCACCGGCAACCCCAAGGGCGTGTTCTTCACCCATCGCCAGCTGGTGCTGCACACGTTAGGCGAGGCCAACGCCTTTCAGACCCCAGGCTTCGAGCTGCTCAACCGCGACAAGGTGTACATGCCGATCACGCCGATGTTCCATGTGCATGCATGGGGCGTGCCCTACACCGCCACGCTGATGGGCGCCACCCAGGTCTACCCCGGGCGCTACGAACCTGAAATGTTGGTCAAGCTGCTGGTTGGCGAGAAGGTCGACTTCTCCCACTGCGTGCCGACCCTGCTCAACATGGTGGTCAGCGCCGAGGCCATCGCCTCGGGCAAGGTCGATCTCACCGGCTGGAAGGTACTTGTCGGCGGCAGCGCCCTGACTCAGCCGCTGGCGCAGAAGGCGTGGGAGCTGGGCATCGACACCCGCAGCGCCTACGGCATGTCCGAGACCTGCCCGCTGCTCACCGCCGACATCCTGCCCCGGGACATCAACGAAGCCGATTTCGCCACCCAGTTGCCATGGCGCTGCAAGGCCGGCGTGGCCGTACCGCTGGTGCATCTCCAGGTGGTCGACGAGAGCGGCTCGCCGCTGCCCCACGACGGTGAAAGCGTTGGCGAAGTGCGCGTACGCGCCCCCTGGCTCACTCAGAGCTATTACAAGGAAGAAACGCGCAGCGAAGAGCTGTGGCGCGACGGTTGGCTGCACACCGGCGACGTGGCGGTGATCGACGAGCGCGGCTTCCTGCAGATTCGCGACCGCATCAAGGACGTGATCAAGACCGGCGGCGAGTGGATCTCCTCGCTGGAGCTGGAGAACCTGATCGGCCAGTTCCCCGGCATTTCGGAGGTGGCGGTGATCGGCGTGGCCGACGAGAAGTGGGGCGAGCGCCCCGCCGCACTTGCGGTACCCAGCGATCTCAATAATCCGCCCAAGGCCGAGGAGGTCCAGGCATTCCTGGAGCGCTTCGTCGAGGTGGGACGCATCAACCGCTGGGCGATTCCGTCGTTCGTGCGCTTCGTCGACGAGATTCCCAAGACCAGCGTGGGCAAGCTCGACAAGAAGCGCATTCGCCAGGAGGTGTGATTCCGCAGACGGCAGCAGGAAGGGGTCGCTCGGCGGCCCCTGTGGCGACTGCTGTTCAACTGTTGTTAAACGACAGAGCTGGTTACTGTAGACAATGAATAATAATGGGACTGAGTCGCTGAGCGGGGCCAAGAGTGCCACCGCACACAGCAGCCAGGCCATCACGAGAGGCCATTCATGGCGAATGCACATTACTACGATCACAAGCCCTGGGCACGCCACTACCGGGACACTCAATCCGACGCCAGCGTGGCAACCGCCAGCCACCACCTGCACGACAACCTGCCGGCACTGATTCAGGCGGCCGGGCAGCACTACAGCCAACAGCTCGCCTTCACCACCTGCATGCCCAACGGCATGAACGGCCGGCTGAGCTATGCCGACGTCGAAGAGATGTCGGATGCCTTCGCCGTGTATCTGCGTGAGTGCGTCAAACTGGAGGCCGGCACCCGTGTCGCCGTGCAGATGCCCAACTGCCTGACGCTGCCCGTCGTTGTCTTTGGCATTCTCAAGGCCGGCTGCATTCTGGTGAACGTCAATCCGCTCTATACCAAGCGGGAGATGGAGCATCAATTCAATGACAGCGGTGCCCAAGCAGTGGTCATCGTCGACATGTTCGTCGACAAGCTGGAGGCCATCATTGAAAACACGGGCATCAAGCAGGTAGTGGTGACCTCCGTTGCCCAGTGGTTCCCTCCCGTCGTGAAGGGGGTGTTGAAGCTCGTCCTGAAATACTGGAACCGGGCAATTCCCGTACACCGGCTGGATGTCGACACCATCGACCAGGCCCTGAAGAAAGGACGGGAAGCGCAGGCCGCCACCGGCACCGAGGTTCGCCAGTATTGGCAGCATTTGACCCGCTCGGACACCGCCTTGCTGCAATACACGGGGGGCACCACCGGGGTCAGCAAGGGCGCCGAGCTGACCCACGGCAACCTGATCAGCAATCTGGAGCAGGTGGACTCGGTTGCCGGTGGCCACATCGAGCCGGGCAAGGAGTGCATCCTGACGGCCCTACCGATCTACCACATCTTTGCCTTCACCGTTAACCTGCTGGCCTTCTATCACAAGGGCGCGCACAACGTGCTGGTGCCCAATCCACGCCCGATACAGAACTGCCAGCGCGCTTTCGACAACTACCCCATTTCCTGGATCTCGGGAGTCAACACGCTTTACAACGCGCTGTTGAACGAAGAGTGGTTCACCGTCTATCCGCCCCAGTCGATGAAGGTTGCCCTGGCGGGTGGCACCGCCCTGCACAAGGCGGTCGCCGAGCGTTGGCGCACGGTAGTGGGCAGCCCGATTGCCGAGGGTTACGGACTCACCGAGACGTCACCGGTCATCTGTTTCAACCCCATCGGCCAGGAGCGCCCGGACTCCATCGGCATACCCGCCCCGGATACCGACGTGCGAATCGTCGATGAGCAGGGCGAGCCGGTAGCGCTTGGCGAGCCGGGCGAAATCGTCGTTCGTGGGCCGCAGGTGATGAAGGGGTACTGGAATCGCCCGGAGGAAACCGCCAGCGCCATCAAGGATGGCTGGTTCTACACGGGCGACATCGGTGTCATGAGCGAAGATGGGCATTTCACCATCGTCGACCGCAAGAAGGACATGATTCTGGTCAGCGGCTTCAACGTATACCCCAATGAAGTCGAAGACTGTATCGCCCGCATTCCACAGGTGCAGGAGTCGGCGGTGATTGGTGTCGTCGACGACCATACCGGCGAAGCCGTCCATGCTTATGTGGTCTTGCGCGAAGAAGGCATCACCGAAAAGGACGTGATTGCGCATTGCAAGCAGGAGCTGGCTGCCTACAAGGTGCCCCGGAAAGTCGTGTTCTGGAACGAATTGCCCAAGACACCGGTCGGCAAGGTCTTGCGCAAGGAAGTACGCGCCAGCGTGACTCGAGCCTGACCGAAGCATCGGTGGCTTTATCGGCGCTGATAACAAAAAAGTGGAGCAAATGAAGAATGCTGAGTCCATTGGAAGAGAGTTTGTTGTCCATCATGATGGTAATCATCATGTTCGGCATGGGAGCGTCGCTGACCTTCAAGGATTTCAAGTTGGCCTTGCGCCATCCTCAGGCAGTCGGGGTAGGCTTTGCCTCCCAGTACATGTTGATGCCGTTGATCGCCTTTCTGCTTTCGCGCGTATTGAATCTGACGCCTGAGCAAACGGTGGGCCTGGTGCTGATCGGCTGTATGCCCGGTGGTACGACCAGCAACATTTTCGCCTATTTTTCCAAAAGCCTGCTCAGCTTGAGCATCATGATGACCATCTGCTCCACCCTGGCCGGTTTCATCATGGTGCCCTTGCTGATGGAGTTCTACACCCAAGGCATCGACGATGCCTTCCGCATCCCGCCGGATCAGATCGCCCGGCTGCTCTTCGTGCTGCTGATTCCGACCCTTATCGGCATGTGGTTGCGCCGCAAGAACTCCAATATCGGTGCCGTGATCGAACTGATGGGCGGAATTCTCGGCGCCGTCGTCATTCTCTTCCTGGTAGTGACCTGGGTGCCCAGGAACTGGCGTCTGCTGGTCGAGACCGGCTGGGAAGTGTATGCCGCCGTCATCCTGATCGGCCTGATCGGCTTCGCTTTCGGCTACCTCTTCTCTCGTGTACTGCGGCTTAATCCGCAGAAGGCCAGAACGGTATCGCTGGAAACCGGCATCCAGAACGGCCCGCTGGCGGTATTGATCGTGATCATGACGTTCGCGGGGGAAACGCAGCAGCTCATCCTGCTGATGCCCGTCATGTATTCGCTTTTCATCGTCATCAACTCTACCTTTGCCACCCTCTTCTATCGCCGCTGGACCCGTCAGGAGGAGCTGGCCCGGGATCAGGCCAAGGTCGAACCGGCCTGAGCGGGAGAATCATGCAGGTGACGGCGCGATCGCCCGCCGATAGGCAGCGGGCGAATTGCCGGTCCAGGCCTTGAAGGCACGGCTGAAGCAGGCCAGGTCCTGAAAGCCCAGCTCATCGGCAACGGTCAGCAGCGGCCGCTCGGAGCGGGTCAGCGCCTGGATGGCTAAATCGCGCCGGAGCTCGTCCTTGACCGCCTGGAAATGGGTGCCTTCGGCGGCCAGCCGCCGCGCCAGGGTGCGGCCCGACATATGCAGCGCCCGCGCCACATCGTGCACCGAGCCCGCAGTGGCAAGGTGGCGTGAGAGATGCTCGCGCACCCGGTGCGACACCAGCCGCTCCTCGAGTGAGACATAAAACCAGTCGGCCGGCGCCCGACGCAGGAAGGCGCCCAGGTGCTTCTTGGTCTGGCGAATCGGCTGCTCGAGCAGGGCGGCATCGAAATACATGGCCGTTTGCGGCCGTTCGAAACTCACCTTGCCCGGGTAGAAGTAGAGATAGTCGGCGCTGTGGGCCGGCTGTGCGTAGGCGCACTCCATCATCACCGGTGGAAGCTTGCGTGCGATCATCCACGAGGCGATACCGTGAAACAGCTTGAGCATCAGCTCGTGCACCAGGATGCGACTGCCCTTCGGTAGCTGATGTTCTACCAGGGCCACCCTCAGCAGTCCGTTCTCGACGCTGTATTCGTAGCCGAAGTCGTCCAGGACGATGCGGAAGAACAACGTATAGCGGTGCAGCGCCACCTTCAGCGTGGGGGCTTCCAGTACGCTCAGGCAAAGCAGCTTGAGCGTGCCGCCGCGCAGCGGCCGGGCAAAGAACCCCGGCGTCTCGTCGTCGCACTCGTTCACCAGCAGCCGGTAGAGAGTGGCGAACTGCTCGACGGTGACCCGCCCATGGGGCGCGGTGAGCAGAAACGGCGAGATCCCTGCGCGGACAAGATGAGTCTCGCGGGCCACCTCGCTCTCGGGCACCCCGCGGAACAGCTCGTTGACGAAATGCATGGATACCGTGACGGTCACGCCCCGCTCCCTCTGTTTCCAACCTGACCACATGAAGTCGTGTGGTCATGGTAAGTTACTTGCTGCCTTGGCCAGATACTCTGCGACCATGGAATCATCGCAGTAACCTCGACGGGAACCGCCATGCTCGAAATCCGCCAGGTTCACAAGACCTACCCCACACCTCAAGGGCCGCTTGCGGTGCTGGATGGCGTCGACCTCCGGCTCGACGCTGGCGAGAGCCTGGCACTGATGGGCGAGTCCGGCAGCGGCAAGTCGACCCTGCTGCACCTGGCGGCGGGGCTCGACCTGCCGGACGCCGGCGAGGTGGACGTGGCCGGCCGTTCGATCTCCACGCTGGACGAGCCGGCCCGCGCCCGGCTGCGCCGCGATACCCTGGGCCTGGTGTTCCAGCAGTTCCACTTGGTGCCGAGCCTGAACGTGGGCGACAACCTGCGCCTGCAAGCGCGGCTGGCCGGGCGCGAAAAGGCCGACTGGTCGGCGCATCTGATGCAGCGGCTGGGCCTTGCAGGGCTGGAACGGCGCTATCCCGAGCAGCTCTCCGGCGGCCAGCAGCAGCGCCTGGCCATCGGCCGGGCGCTGGCACCTCGCCCCGCCTTGCTGCTGGCCGACGAGCCCACCGGCAACCTGGACGAAACCACCGCCGGCGAAGTCCTTGCACTGCTGCTGGAGCTGGTGCGCGAAGCCGGCAGCGCCCTGCTTCTGGTAACCCATAGCCCCCAGGTGGCGGCGCCGCTGGACCGCTGCCTGCGCCTCACCCACGGTCGGCTGGGCACTCCCACGGAATCGGAGCCCACGGGACCGGAGCCGAGCCGCCGCTGATGCTGACTGCCTTCGCCACCCTGCTCTCCCACTACAAGCGTCACCCCGGCCAGCTCGCCATGCTGCTGCTCGGGCTGTGGGTGGCCAGCGCTCTGTGGAGCGGCGTGCAGGCGATCAACGCCTCGGCCCGCGACAGCTACGCTCGCGCCGAGGCGCTGTTTACCACCGGGCTCGACCGCCTGGAACGGCGCGACGGCGAGCCGTTGACCCGCGACGACTATTTGCGCCTACGCCGAGCCGGCCTGCCCGTCTCGCCGCTGCTGGAAGGCACCATCGAAGCTCCGGACGGCACCCGGCTGACGGTGATCGGCATCGACCCCTTCACCCTGCCCGGCGACAACGCCTTCGCCTCGGCAGGCAGCACCAGCGAACTAACCGCCTTTCTCACCCCGCCGTGGCAGACACGCGTGGCCCCGGACACCCTGCCCGCCCTGGGCGTGAGCCACCGCGAAGCGGCTGGCGCCGAGCCGCAGCTGGCTGCGGGCCGGCTGCCGCCGCTGACGCTGGCCCCCGCACTGCCGCCCGATACGCTGGTGATGGACATTGCCGCCGCCGCCGCGCTGCTCGACAGCGGCGAGCGCATCGCCCGCCTGGTCACCTCTCCCAACGCGCTGGAGCAAGCCCCCGAGGGGCTGGTGCTGACCCGGGCGGCCACGCTGGTCTCGCCGGGCCAGCTTACCGAAAGCTTTCATCTCAATCTCAGCGCCATGGCTCTGCTGGCTCTGGTCGTGGGGTTGTTCATCGTGCAGGCGGCGCTGGGCCTGGCCCTGGAACAGCGCCTGGGGCTGCTGCGCACGCTGCGGGCGCTCGGCGTGTCGGGACGTGGGCTGGTCGGGCTCCTCGCCCTCGAGCTCGTGCTGCTGGGAGTGCTTGGCGCCCTGGCCGGTATCGTCAGCGGCGTGTGGCTGGCGCGCGTGCTGCAACCCGACGTGGCCGCCACCCTGGGCAGCCTGTATGGCGCCGACGTGGCGGTGACTCTCAACCTGCCTTGGCACTATTGGCTCGGCGGGCTCGCCGTGACGCTGGGCGGGCTGCTGCTGGCCGGTAGTGGCGTGCTGTGGCGAGCGGCACACTTGAGCGTGTTGGGGCTGGGCCAGGCCCAGGCCTGGCGCGCCGGCTTTCATCGCCAGCTCAAGCTGATGGGCGTGGCGGGCGGCGCAGTGGCCCTGGGCGGCCTGGCGCTGTGGCTGTGGCTCTCCTACCAGCCACCAGGTGAGGGGCTGCTGGCCGGCTTCGCTCTGATCGGGGCCTTGCTGCTCGCCAGCGCTCTGTTGTTGCCGCTGTTGATCGCCCTGCTGCTGGCCGGGCTCGGCCGCCTCGTCGCCCGCCGCCCCCTGGCCCAGTGGGCGCTGGCCGACTTGCAGCTGCAGCTACCCCGGCTGGCGCTGGCCATGATGGCGCTGCTGATCGCGCTTTCCGCCAACCTGGGTGTGAGCAGCATGGTCGGCGGCTTTCGCCTCACCTTCCTCGACTGGCTCGATCAGCGCCTGGTGGCGGACTTCTACCTGCGCCCGCCCGCCGAGCAGCACGACGACATCCACGCCTGGCTGGCCGATAGCACCGAGGTCGACGAGCTGCTGCCTACCCGCCGCAGCGAGGCCACCCTGGTGGCCATACAGTACTACGCAGAGGAGCGCGGCGAGCAAACTCGCGAACTGGCCCTGCCGGTGGGCGTCTACGGCATCACTCCCGGGGCGACGCTGATGCCGAGCTGGCCGCTGCTGGCTACCCAGGCCGGACGTGACGATGCCTGGCAGGCCTTTGCCGCGGGTGAGGCCGCTTTCGTCAACGAGCAGCTCGCCCTTGCCGAGGGGCTCGCCCCGGGCGACCGGCTTACGCTGACGGCACCGGGCGGAGAGGAGACTCTTACGGTAGCCGCCGTTTACCCCGACTACGGCAACACCCAAGGCGAGGTGCTGCTGGCCACGCCCCAGCTAGTCAGTCGCTTCGCCGCACCGCCGGGCTCCATCGGCATCGTACTGGCCCCGAACGGCGACGGAACGGCGCTGAGAGAGGGCCTGCGCCAGCGCTTTGCCATCGGTGGCGACGAACTGGTGGACCAGCGCGAAGTGAAGCGCATCGCCACCGGGATCTTCGAGCGCACCTTCACCATCACCCGAGCGCTCTCCGCGCTGACTCTGGCGGTGGCCGCCCTGGCGCTGCTGGCGAGCCTGCTGGCCCAGGCCCGGGAGCGCCGCCGCCAACTGGCTCCGCTGTGGGCGCTGGGCGTGCCACGCGCACGGCTGATGACGATACAGCTGGCCCAGCTCGGCGGCTCGGCCTTCGTCGTCGGCGCCCTGGCGCTGCCGCTGGGCACGCTGCTTGCCCTGGGGCTGGTGGCGGTGATCAACGTTGCGGCCTTCGGCTGGCGCCTGCCGCTGTTCATCTTTCCTGCCGAGATGGCCCTGACCCTGGCCACCGCGGTGGGCGTGGCGCTGGCCGCCGCCGCACTGCCGGCAGCGAAACTGTGGCGTACGCCACCACGCGCCCTGCTGGCGGAGGAGGCCACATGAAGCGCGTTGCCGCCCTGTTGTCGCTGCTGGCCGTGTTCTGGCTTTCGGGCTGCACCGAGGAGTCGCCGCCCACCGAGACCGCCGGTTTCGCCGGGCTGGGCGAGGAGGCCGGCGACTTCGCCCAGGCCCATGAGGGCCTTACCCTGCGCTTCCCCGAGGACCACGCCGCCCACCCGGACTATCGCATCGAGTGGTGGTACCTCACCGCCAACCTCGAAGACGAGCGCGGCGACCCCCTGGGCCTGCAGTGGACCCTGTTCCGCCAGGCGCTCACTTCTCCGGACGATCGCCCCGACTCCGCCCCCTGGGCCGCCGACCAGCTGTGGATGGCGCACATGGCGGTCTCCCGCGGCGACACCCACCGAGTGGCGGAGCGCTTCGCCCGCAGCCATTCTTCTGACGACGCAGGCCAGGCGGGTACGGTGGCCGAACCGTTTCGCGCCTGGATCGACCACTGGCAGCTGGCCAGCCAGCGAGAAACGTCAGACGACACGTCAGAGGAGATGAACGCAGGCGACACCTTCGCCGAGCTACAGCTGACGGCCCACCAGGACGACGAGCACGGCGGCTTCGGCTACGACCTGGCGCTTACCGCCGAGGGGCCGCTGGTCCTACACGGCGCCGCAGGCTTCAGCCAGAAATCTGCCGACGGCCAGGGCTCGATGTACTACAGCCAGCCGTTCTGGCGCGTGGAAGGCGAGGTCACCCTGGACGGCGAAACCCGCACGGTGAGCGGACGCGGCTGGCTCGACCGCGAGTGGAGCAGCCAGCTGCTGGGGCCCGAGCAGCGGGGCTGGGACTGGTTTTCGCTGCATCTGGCGAGCGGCCACAAGCTGATGGCCTTCCAGCTACGCGGCGGCGGGGCGGACGGTGGTGACTACCGCTCCGGCACCTGGATCGACCCCGAGGGCGAGGCCACCCCGCTGGCACCGGACGAGATCGACATGGAACCGCTCGCGACCCAAGAGGCCGCCGGACGCGAAGTGCCGACCCGCTGGCGCCTGGCGATCCCCCGTGCCGGGCTCGACCTGATCGTCGAGGCGCCCCACGCCGAACGCTGGATGGACACCAGCGTGCCCTACTGGGAGGGTGAAGTGATCGCCAGCGATGCCCAGAGCGGCGAAAATCTGGGCATCGGCTACCTGGAGATGACCGGCTACTGAGATTGCGAGGAGAGCCCATGAATCTGCTGGACGCCATGACCGCCTTCGTGCGCGTCGCCGAACTCGGCAGCTACACCCGCGCGGCGGAGATGCTGGACCTTTCGCGCACGCGGGTGTCACGACTGGTCATGGAACTCGAGAGCCACCTGGGAGTGCGACTGCTGCAGCGCACGACTCGGCGCCTGCACCTCACCGAAGCCGGCGAGAGCTACCTGGCCCGTGCACAGAGCATCCTGCTGGAGCTGGAAGCAGCCGAAGCCGAACTGGGCGCCGGCTCCACCGAAGTATGCGGACGGCTGCGCCTCAACGGTCCGATGTCCTTCGGCACGCGCTTTCTCTCGCCGTTGATCGCGCGTTTCATGGTGGCGCACCCCGCGCTGCAGGTACGCCTCGATCTCAACGACCGCCGCGTGGACCTGCTGGAGGAGGGCTACGATCTTGCCATCCGCATCGGCGAATTGCCTGACTCCAGCCTGGTGGCCCGCCGCTTGGCGCGCTGCCGCCTGCTGCTGTGCGCCTCACCCGACTACCTGGCGCGCTTCGGTAAGCCGCGCTCTCTGGCCGAGCTGAGCGAACATCGCTGTCTGCGCTATCGCACCGCCAATGGCAGCGAGTGGCAGTTCGGTGGGCAGCGCCTGACGGTTCAGGGCCCGCTGGAGAGCAACAACGGCGACGTCCTGACCCAGGCTGCCGAGGCCGGGCTGGGTATTGCCCACCAGCCGAGCTTCCTGGTCAACGAGAGCATCAGGAGCGGACGTCTCGTACCGCTACTGGTCGACGAGGCCAGCGTAACGATAGGCATACATGGCGTTTACCCGGCGCGGCGCCACCTGCCGGCCAAGGTCGAACGCCTACTCGATTTCTTGGCAGAAGCGTGGGGCGATCCGCCCGAATGGGAGCGGGAACTGGGATTGTCGCCTATTTAGCGACAAAGATGTGCATTGGAAACAGATTATCCCAACTTCCAGGCGGCGTAGAGTGCAGGCATACCCTGACATATAACGGAGTTCCTGCCATGCAAACCCAAGCCACACACGCGCCGTCACGTACCCCCCTGCTCAGCCGCACCCAGGAGCAGGGTCTTCAAGCCCATGCCACAGCGCTATTGCGTATCTCGCTCGGCGTCATGCTCCTTGCCCACGGCCTGCTCAAGGTATTCGTTTTCACCCTGCCCGGCACCGTCGGCTACTTCGAGTCACTCGGCCTGCCCGGTTTCATCGCCTACCTGACCGTTCTCGCTGAAGTCGGCGGCGGTCTGGCTCTGCTGCTCGGCGTCTACACGCGCTGGATCAGCCTGGCCCTGGTGCCCATACTGCTTGGCGCCACCTGGGTGCATATCGGCAACGGTTGGCTCTTCTCCAACCCGGGCGGCGGCTGGGAGTTTCCCGTGTTCTGGACCGTCGCCCTGCTGGTGCAGGCCGGCCTCGGCAGCGGTAGCCTGACGCTGAGCCGCCGCTTCGCCTGAATGAATTCACTGCCTGGCGCCGCCTGTCGGCGCCAGCCACCGAGGAGCTTCGCCATGCTGCCCAGCCTGTTCATATCTCACGGTTCCCCCATGCTGGCGCTGACCGAGACGCCGGCTCACGACTTCCTGGGTAAACTCGGCCAGACCCTCTCGCCCAAGGCGATCGTGGTGGTTTCGGCCCACTGGGCCAGCGAGCGCCTGCTGGTAAGCGTCAGCGAGCGGCCCGAGACCATTCACGACTTCGGCGGTTTTCCCCGCGAACTCTACGAATGCCAGTATCCGGCTCCGGGCGACCCCGCGCTGGCCCTTCGCCTGGCCCGAAAGTTGAACGCCGTGCCGGTGGAGCGCGGCCTGGATCACGGCGCCTGGGTACCGCTGTCGCTGATGTTTCCCGCCGCCGACGTGCCGGTGATATCGCTATCGCTGCCGGTGAGCGGGACGAACCAGGCCCTCATGGAGCTTGGGGAAAAGCTGGCAGCGCTACGTGAGGAAGGCGTTCTGGTGATCGGCTCGGGCAGCTTGACCCATAACCTCAGCGAAATGCAGGAACGGAGCATGCCGATGCCCACCTGGGTCGGCGAGTTCACCGACTGGATACATGAGACGCTGACGTCGGGTGAACGCCGTGCCCTGCTCGATTGGGAAACCGCTCCGCAGGCGCGGCGCAATCACCCCACCCCCGAGCACTTCCAGCCGCTGCTGGTGGCGATGGGCGCAGGCGGCAAGGCCAGCCGCCTGCACCACAGCGTGGAGCATGGCGTACTGGCCATGGACGTTTACGCCTTCGCCTAGAATTCGCCCTGATGGCGGGCGCGAAAATGCTGCTCCCCCGGGGCTACGTCGTTGCGCACCGCCGCCAGTAGTTCGGCATCCAGGCTGGGGTCATCGAGCGCGAGCAGTCCGCACTGCGACAGCGCCTGACGCATGCCCACCTGCTCGTCAAGACGCTCGAAAAGCACACGCACGCAACAGGGCATGCGCTCGCTGTTGTCCGCCACCCCGAGCCTCAGCCCGGTCAAGCGGGTCACCTGGCTCTGGAAGGTCGGAAACAGGATGGTGTGCGTCACTTCATAGCCGTTCAGGGTTTCGTGGTCAGTCAGGAAAATTCGGTCGGCCAGCTTGACCGCAACCCCCAGATACCGATTGTGGCAGGGCCGCGCCTGGGTCGTTGCCTGCATGCGTTCGGTACGCTGATAGACGATGCCGCTTTCACGCTCCTCGAGACACACCAGCGTACGGATGACATGCCCCGGCTGCGCCATCGAGTGGTAGTACTCGAAGTAGCGGCCCAGATACCGCGCCATGCCTTCGCGGCCGCGGTGGAGCAACTCGTCGGGCCAGCCGACGCCGCCCATTCGTGAGGATTCGTTCGGTATCCGCCCTGCCTGTACCAGACTGACGAAGTTCTCATGCGGCAGGTAGAGCTCGTGCTCTTCCACACCAAAGAAGGCGCAAAGGCGCTGCATGGCGGCATGCCGGGGCCGGTAGCGCCCTTTCAAGTAGCGATTGAACTGGGCGCGGTTGATTTCGAGCCGCCGACATACTTCGGCGATCGAAGGATAGTAGCTACACAACAGCCGAAGATTGTCGACGAAGTCGTCGTGCATAGGGTGCTCCCGCAGGTACCAGCCTGAGGTGGTGCAGTCTGGCGCACTAACCTTCGCAGAAAGTGCACCAGAGTGCAACGCAGCGCCAAATCCCTTCTGCCGCTGCAATTGTTTCAATCGTTGGCTGCCTACAACAGGTTAGGTCTTCCCAGTTACCCAAATCGGCGCTTCTAAAACAAAATGACCGAAACTCACACAGTGCGAATGAATTTCTGGTCGGGCCTGGGCGTCGCCGCCGTCGCGGTGTTGCTGCTGGCCTGGATCGTGCCCACCTATGGAGGCCGCGGTTTCGCCGTGGGCATGCACCCCCGCACCCTGGCCACCCTGGGCGCCTGGGTCATGCTGGTCTGTGCCTCAGCGCTCTCGCTGCTCAGTGCCATCGTACTGATCCGCCAGCGTCAGCCGTTCTTCCGTTTGCCCGAGCCCGGACATCTATGGCACCAGACCTGGCCGTTTCTCTTCGTGCTTGGCTTCATCGTGCTGGTGGATCGTTTCCCGCTCACCTGGGTGGCGCCGTTCCTGATCGGCTCGCTGCTGGTGATCCTGGGTGAGCGGCGCTGGTACGTGGTCGTACTCACCGCGGTGATTCCTGCCGCCGGCCTATATGGCTTGACGGCGCACCTGATGCGCATTGGAGTGGTGTGAAATGATCGGGTTCGATGCCATTCTGATGTCGTTTGCCGCGGCGCTGCACTATGAATCGATTGCGATCATTCTGGGCGGAGTGCTGCTGGGCTATATCGTCGGGGTGATCCCCGGCCTCAATCGGGCAGTGGCCATCGCCATCGCCATTCCCTTGACGTTCTACATGTCGGCCTATGCCGCCATCGCCTTCCTGATCGGGCTCTCCAAGGGCACTGCGGCGGGCAGCGCCGTCTCGGCGATTTTGCTCAATACGCCGGGCGAACCGTCGTCAGCGGCCACTTGCCTGGACGGCTATCCCATGGCGCGATCCGGCAGGCCGCGCAAGGCGCTCAAGGTAGGGCTGCTGGCGTCGGTCATCGGCGACCTGCTCTCCACCTTGCTGTTGATTGCCGTCGTGATTCCGTTTGCCTCGGTGGCGCTCAAGTTCGGCCCGTATGAGCTGGCGGCCATCCTGATCTTTGCCCTGGTGTTCATTGCCGGCATGGCGGGGGGCTCCTTTCTCAAGGGCCTGGCGGCTGGCGGCATGGGGGTGATTCTCGGCACCGTGGGGCTCGACCCCGAAACGGGCGCGGCACGCTTGACCTTCGGCCATGCCGAGCTGATGGAGGGGGTGCCGATCCTGCCGCTGGTGATCGGCACGCTGGCCTTGGCCGAGATGTTCGTGCAGCTCGACGAGTATCGACGCAACAAGGGCGCCAGCGTGATCAAGCTGAGCAAGGACAAGGAAGACGACCTCTCCTACCAGGAGTTCAAGGGCACCCTGCCGACCATCTTCAAGAGTACCGGCATCGGGGCTTTTGTCGGCGCCCTGCCGGGACTCGGTCCATCGGTGGGCGCCTTCATGGCCTACGGCCTGGCCAAACGCAGCGCCAAGGATCCGGACAGCTTCGGCAAGGGCAACCCCAACGGCATCGCCGCCGCCGAGGCGTCGGACAATGCGGTGATCCCGGCCAGCTACATTCCACTGTTCGGCCTGGGTATTCCGGGCAGCGTATCGGCGGCGCTGCTGGTGGGGGCGTTCATGATCCACGGCATCCAGGTGGGGCCGCTGATGCTGCGCGATCACCCGGAAATGCTCTTCACGCTGTTCTCGGGAATGATCGTGGCGAGCCTACTGATGCTGGCGGTGGGCTGGTACGGCCTGCGCATCTTCGCCAAGGTCACCAGCGTGCCGCCGCACATCGTGATTCCGGTGGTGATCTTTCTCTGCCTGGCGGGCATTCAGGTACAGGGCTACGGCACCTTCGGCCTGGTCACGGTATTCGCCTTCGCCATCTTCGGCTACTTCCTGAAGAAGTTCGACTACTCCTTCGTGACCTTCCTGGTGGCCTTCATCGTCACCCCCATGCTGGAAATGAACCTGCGCCAGTCGGTGATCCTCTCGGGCGGCGACATCGCCATCCTGCTCGATCGTCCCATCGCTCTGGCCTTCGTCGTCTTCACCGTCCTGATGGCGCTGCACCTGGGCTGGAGCAGCTATCGTCAGTGGCTGCGCAAGCGGCTCAAGGCGCCGAGCAGCTGAGTCCGCGGCTGGCGCTGGCGGGCACCGTTACCACACCACAACAACGTAACCACGAGGCTACAACCATGAAAATGAAACTGCTGGGTACTGCCATTCTTTCTTCCGCCGTGGCCTTCGGCATGGCCGGCATGGCTCAAGCCGATGAGTTTCCGACCAAGCCGCTGACCATGGTAGTGGGCTTCGGCGCCGGCGGCTCCACCGACATCCAGGCCCGCGTACTGGCCAACGTGCTCGAGGACAAGCTGGGCCAGCCGGTCAACGTGGTGAACCAGCCGGGAGCCGGCGGCGGCGTGGCTCTGGCACGCCTGGCCAACAACACCGACGAGGGCTACACCTTCGTTTTCGGTACCTCCATGACCATCACCTTCGGTCCGCTCTCCAGCGAAACGGACTACGAGCTGGACGACTTCCGCTACGTGTCGGGCGTGACCCTGGGCCAGTCGGCCATCGTTACCGGTGAAGACCGTCCGTTCGGCGACAGCTGGGAAGAGCTGGTCGAGTACGCTCGTGAAAATCCGGGCGTAAGCTATGCCACCCAGACCGCCCTGGATCGCATGATCATCGAGTACATCGCTCGTCAGGAAGGCCTGGAGCTGCGCATCGTTCCCACCTCGGGCGGTGCCGGCATGGCACCGCTGATTCTCTCCGGCGATGTCGATTTCGGCTACAGCGGCGGCACTCACTCCGGCTACGCCGACACCGGTGAAATGCCGGTACTGATGAGCCTGGCCGAGGATCGCCTGGTGGCCTTCCCCGACGCACCGACCCTGCAGGAAGCCGGCTACGACATCAATGCCGCCGAAATCCGCGTGGTGATGGTGCCGAAAGACGTGCCGGACGCCCACGTCGAACGCCTGGCCGAGGCGCTGGAAGCCGCTACCCAGGACGAGCGCTTCATCGAGATCACCGAAGAGCGCATCCTGATGCCGGTGACCTATATCCCCGAGGACGAAGTGACCCAGACCCTGCGCGACCAGGTCGAGGGCTACAAGGCGTTGATCGAGGAACTCGGCGGCCTGCCCGACGAGGAGTGATCACGAGGACTGCCCTGGCTCAAGACAGGGCAGCTCGAACGCAGACGCCGCCCCTTGGGCGGCGTCGTTGTATCTGATGCGGCAAAATCAGTCGCCCAGCGCTCCCAGCCGGTCGGCCTGCACCACCTCGATCCAGTAGCCATCCACGTCCTTGACGAAGATGACATCCTTCATCTTGCCCTGATCCGAGCGCTTGACGAAGGTGACGTCGTTGGCGTCGAACCAGGCTTGCGCGGCATCGAGATCGGGTACCGAGAAGCAGATGTGACCGAAGCCCTGGGGCTGGGCATTACCATCGTGGTAGGCAAAATCGTCCTGGGTTTCAGTGCCCCAGTTGTGCGTCAGCTCCAGCAGCCCCGTCTGGCTGAACGTCCATACCGTGCGCGCCCCTTTATCCTCGGGCACCTGTTCGGCGTCGTCCAAGCGGGCCAGGAAGTAGAGGGAAAAGCCCATCTCCTCGAAATCGAGCCGGCGCATGACTCGCATACCGAACACTCGCGTGTAGAACGCCAGCGCCTTTTCCGGATCCTTCACCCGCAGCATGGTGTGATTGAGTCGGAACCCCTGCGAATCCGCCGTCGGCGTTGCGACCCCCGGATGCTGTTCTCCCTTGAAGCTCATGCCTGCCTCCTTTGCCGTCGCTGTCACCGTTGTGGTCGATAACAGGATGATGCGGATCCGCACGACGTTTTTCCAGTCGCGCAGCTGCCATCACCTATGGAACGCGCTAAAGTAGAAAAAGCACAGCCACGAAGAGCGACAGCCGATGCCGATCTCATCCAGGCTCGCCCCGATAGCGCCGAGCCGCATTCACGATGCAGCGCCCTTGTTACGCCTCTTCTCCTGCCTGCTGATGCTGGCACTGCTGGCCGGCTGTGCCAGCCGCGATCTGGCGACTCACGACCCCCGGCCCGGATCGGACGCCCTCTCGATCGAGCGGGCGCTGATCCTGGCTACCGCGCAAAGCGCCCTGGGGACCCCCTATCGCTTGGGCGGCAATTCGCCGGAAGGTCTCGATTGCTCGGGCCTGGTGGAGCTGGCCTATCGCTCGGCAGGCATCCCCGTACCACGCACAGCCGACGAGCAGTTCCGCGCACTTCCCGCCGTGAGCCGTGCCCAGCCCGGCGACCTGCTGTTCTTCGGCGACCGGCGCAAGGCGACGCACGTGGGCATCTATCGCGGCAATGGCCAGATGATCCACGCCCCAGGCAGCGGGCGCGAGGTCACCAGCGTGCCGCTGCATATCGACTATTGGCAGGATCGGTTTCTGGGTGCCGCCGGGCCGGCCCCCTGACGTCGCTCTACCCGAAAAGTGCCTGCGCTCGCCGACTTTTCAAAGCGCTTCAACTCAGAGGATGTCATGCCGCTCGATCTTTCTCTCTATCTGGTAACCGACCCCGACCTCTGCGCCCGCAACGGTTTGGTAGAAACGGTGATGGCCGCCGTACGGGGCGGTGTCACCGTGGTACAGCTGCGCGACAAGAAGGCCAGCGACGGTGAGCTGATCGACCAGGCACGCCGTCTCATGACGGCATTGGCCGGCAGCGGTGTCCCGCTGATCATCAATGACCGCCTGGAAGTGGCGCTGGAGAGCGGTGCCGATGGCCTGCATATCGGCCAGGATGACGGCAATGTGGCCGCGGCCCGTGCCGCGCTGGGTGAAGGGAGGATCCTCGGCCTTTCCGTACAGAATCACGACCAGCTGGCCCGACTCGACCCGGCCGCGCTGGACTATCTCGGCCTCGGCCCGGTATTTGCCACCTCGACCAAGCGCAATCACGCCACTCCGCTCGGTTTCGACGGCCTGGCCGCACTGGTGGCGGCGAGCCCGCTACCGACCGTGGCCATTGGCGGCCTCAAGGCGGAACATGCCGCCGCGGTGCGTGCCAGCGGCGCGAAAGGGCCGGCAGTGGTATCGGCCATCTGCGGTCAGCCCGATCCCGAGGCCGCCGCCAGGGCGTTCTTCGCCGGGCACTGATGACGAGTAGCTGAGGAACGTCACAAGGAGCCTCGACCCTGAGGCGAAGACCTCAGGCGTCGCGACGCTCCTGCTCGCGTGCAAAGCGCTGCATGACGTCCAGGGTTTCCTGGCTGACGTGGTGCTCCATGCCTTCGGCATCGATGCGAGCGGTGCGGTCACTGACGCCGAGGGCGCGCAGGAACTGCAACACGATGGCATGACGCTCATGGGCCATGGCCGCCATCGCCTCCCCCTGCTCGGTGAGAAACAGCGAGCGATAGGGCTTGCTCGAAACCAGCCCCAGCGACTTCAGGCGAGCCACCGTTTTCGACACTGTCGCCTGGCTGACCCCCATGCGCGCCGCAATGTCGGTCGAGCGCGCCTCGCCCTGATGCTTCAGCAGGTGAGCGATAAGCTCCACGTAATCTTCGAGCAGTTCGGTTTCGTGTGCGTTGCGCACGGCAGCGTACTGCTGCGCATGCTGGTCGCTGGGCGGCAGAGCATCCGCCTTGCAAAGGCGATCAGGGGTGACATCGTTGGGCGAGTTGGTCATCGCGCCAATATAGCCAATCTCCTCATAGCGCAGCAACAAGGCCCCGATAGAGATTTCCTACTACCCTATAAGTTAACCTAGGCTAAAATAGATTCTATCCATCTAAAATATCGCTAAGGTGAAACAGCTCCCGTCACCGCTGACCCACAGGAGAGGAATGATGGCGTTTTCCAAAGGAGCGATGCTGCTTGCCGCACTGCCCTTCGTCCTTTCGATCCCCGTCCAGGCCGACGAACCCCCTCTCCGGGTAGTCGCCACCTTCTCTGTGATCGGCGACCTGGTACGCGAGGTGGCCGGTGATGATGCCGAGCTCGACGTGCTGACCCCGGCAGGAGCCGAAGTCCATGAGTGGGAGCTGATTCCGAGCAACTTCATCGCCCTCGAGAGAGCCGACGTGGTGTTCTACAACGGCTACGGTCTCGAGCAGTGGATCGGCCAGGTCAATGCCACGGTGGGAGACGGCGTACCGGTAGTCGCGTTGGCGGAGCAGAGCGGCTACCCCACCCAGCCGATTGCCACCGGCGAATATGCCGGCGAGATCGACCCGCACATGTGGATGGACCCGCGTGCCGCCGCCGAATATGCCCGCGTGATCGCTGAAACGCTTGCCGAGGCGAGGCCCGATGCCGCCGAGGCTTTCAACGCGCGCGCCGAGGCACTGAGCGAGTCGCTTCAGGCGCTTTACGAAGAGTCGCAGGAAGCTCTCGCCGCCCTACCCGAGGAGCAGCGACTGCTCATCACCAGCGAGGCGGCTTTCGTCTACTTCGCCGACGCCTTCGGCTTCGAACATGACGGCATCTGGGGCACCAACGCCGAAGAGGAGGGTTCACCGCGCCAGATCATGCGTATCGTCGACCTGATCGAGCAGCGCCAGCCGGTCGCCATCTTCTGGGAGAGCACCATTTCCGATCGCCACGTCCGCAGCGTGGCCGACGAGTCCCAAGTGGATATCGCAGGCCCCCTCTACGTCGACTCCCTCAGCGAACCGGACGGCGACGCACCGGACTACGTCGGGATGATGCGTCATAACGTTCGGCTCTTGCGTGACACGCTAGGGGGCAAGCATGACTGATGCGGTGCCCGCGCTCGAGACAACTCGGCTCTGTGCGGCCTACCACCAGCAGCCCGTGCTGGAGAACGTCACGCTGTCGCTGCCTCAGGGGGAATGGACCGCCATCGTCGGCCCCAACGGCGCCGGCAAGTCGAGCCTGCTTAAGCTCATCATGGGCGGCCTTGCGCCGCTGCGCGGTGAGCTCAGCGTTCTCGGCGAGCGCCCGTCCATGCAGCGCAGGATGGGTAACATCGCCTACATGGCTCAGCAGGAAAACATGGAGTGGGACTTTCCCATTTCGGTGCGTGAAACGGTGCTGACCGGCCGCTACGGCCTGATGCGCCAGGATCCGCTATGGCGGCGCCTGCTGCCGCAGCGCTGGGCCAAGCCCGACCATCGCCAGGCCGTCGAAGCCGCTCTCGAGGCGGTCGATATGGCCGACCATGCCTCACGTCCCATCGGTGAGCTTTCGGGAGGCCAGAAGAAGCGCGTATTGCTGGCTCGCACCCTGGCACAGCGGGCCAGGATACTGTTGCTGGACGAACCCCTGGCCGGCGTCGACCCGCCCAGTGAAGCGCTGATCCTTGCGACGCTGGAACGTGAACGCAGTGCCGGTCGTACCATCATCATGGTGACCCATGACATGCCCAGCGCCCGCCTCCATGCCGACAACGTACTGTTGATCAATCGCACTCTGATCGGGATGGGAAGGCCTGACGAGATGCTCAGCGACGCCATGCTGGCACGCCTGGCGGTGGGTACGCCGGCCGCCGAGTACGGGGGGGTTGGCATTGCCGCTTGAAGCCCTGGCCACCGGCGTCATCGAGGCGCTGATTAGCGTACTGATGGCCGGGGTCAACCTGCTCCCCGAGCCGTTGTCAGCTCCCTTCGAATACCGCTTCATGCAACGCGCCCTGCTCACCTCGGTGCTGGTGGGAGCCATCTGCGGCCTGCTCTCGTGCTACGTGATACTCAAGCGATGGTCGCTGCTGGGCGACGCCATCTCCCATGCGGTGCTGCCGGGGGTCGCCATCGCCTACCTGCTGGGCTGGCCATTCTTCATCGGCGCCTTCATTACCGGTGCGCTGACCTCGCTGGGCATCGGCGCACTGGAACGCCATACCCGGATCAAGGCCGATGCCGCCATGGGGCTGATGTTCACTGCCGCCTTTGCGCTGGGCATCGTGATCATCAGCAAGATCGCCACCAGCACGCATCTGATGCATATCCTGTTCGGCAATGTCCTGGGGGTGCAGACACCGGCGCTGACCCTCACGCTGATAGCTAGCCTGGTGGCCCTTCTGGTCGTCTGGTTGGCCTATCGCCCCCTGCTGCTCTACACCTTCGACCCCCAGCAGGCTCAGGCACTGGGGTTCAATACCAGCCTTATTCACTATGGGCTGATCCTGCTGCTGACGCTGACCATCGTCGCCAGCCTGGAAACCGTAGGCATCATTCTGGTAGTGGCGATGCTGATCACTCCAGGGGCCACGGCTCACCTGCTTACCGACCGCTTCCCCGTCATGCTGGCCATTTCGGTCGGCGTCGGAGTGATTTCCGCCGTGGTGGGGCTGGTACTGTCGGTATCGCTCGACGTCGCCTCGGGCGGCGCCATCGTGCTGGTGGCCTCGGGGCTGTTTCTCGTCGCCCTGCTGGCCGCTCCCAAGCACGGCTTGGTGGCGCGCCAGTGGCGGCGCTGGCGGCTGAACCGGATTTAAGACGTTGGGCGACGCTTCAAAGTAGTCCTGCGGTCGTGATAGGCGATCGCCAGGCCGCTGCCGATGATCAGCGCGCTGCCGACGAACACCCAGATGTCGGGCATTTCTCCCCAGAACCACCATCCCAGCAGCACCGCCCAGAGCATGGCGGTGTAATCGAACGGCGCGGCGATGGCCGCCGGGGCGAAGCGGAAAGCCATGGTGATGCAGGCCGTGGCCCCGATCCCGATCACCCCTGCCCCGAGGAAGCCCAGCCAGTGCCAGGGGTGGGGCGTCTGCCATACCCAGGGCAAAGCCGCGGCGGTAAGAACCAGAGGCACCAGCGTCATGTAGAACACCATGGCCCAGAGATGCTCGGTGGAGCCGTAGCGCCGCGAGGTGATCATCATCAATGCGTAGAACACCGCGGCGGCAATGAGCATCAACGAACCCAGCTGGAAGGCATCGCCACCTGGGCGTACCACGATCAACACACCGACAAACCCCAGCAGGGAAGCTGCCATCACCGGCGGGTCGATTCGCTCGCCGAGCAGCGGCACCGATAGCAGTGTGACGAACAACGGAGCAACGAACGCGATCGCCGTGGCCTCGGCCAGGGGCAGCAATGTCAGGCCGAACACGAAGCAAACCATGGTGCCGGTGTATATAAGCCCGCGCACCACGTGCACACCGGGCCGCCGGGTACGCAGCTTGCGCAGCCCACCGCCATAGTGCGCCAGCAGGGCGATCAGCGGCAGCGAGACCAGGGTACGAAAAAAGATGATCTGAAGCGGTGAATGCACTTCACCCAACCATTTGGCGATGGCATCGCCAATGGCAAGGCAAAGCACGCCGGCACACATGAACAGGATGCCTTTCAGTGACGGTGTCATGGACGCCCCCTCGCTTCATCCCAGGCTGCCAAAAAACCACCCCGCCGACCTGAGACGGCCGGCGGGGTTCGTTGATTAACAACCTAACGGGTGAAGCGCTAAGCGGCAAGTGCCATGCCCCAAGATGGCGCAGAGGGTAGTGACGAGGTCGAAACCGGAACGTCACTGGACGTTTGGGGGCATGGCCACGCCATTATCGTTATGTTATAACGAATCATTCTCAGCACTCAGCTGGAATAACCGCCAGCCCGATCTCAGCACTGCGGCGTTTCGCCATTCGGGTCAGCCGCAGCATGATTGATATGTTATAGAGTTTCAGGAGGAGCCCATGCTGCCCCATTCCTCATCCGGCGCCTCGGTGCACTGGGCATTCGGCTCGGACATCGAGGTGCTGCCGCGAATTTTCGACGACGACATCACTCTGGCCGTCATGCAGCGACGGCTCGATCCGGCCCTTGCGCTGGCCGTAAGTGGCCAACTGGGTTGCCAGCGCGGTCTGGAGTGGTACTGGCGCGGTGCGCCGGGCCAGGAGATGAAGGACGATCTGGCGAGCCGATTCCCCGCCCCTGAGGCCGGTGACGCGTTGATCGAGGATATCGGCAACATCGCCGATGCCATGGCGTATCTCTTCGACACCAAGACCATAGGTATCCGACTGCGCACGCTGGAAGGTGCGATGTGTCCACGCTTCCATGTCGACAACCTGGCGGTGCGCCTCGTGACTACCTACGCCGGTCCGGCCAGCGAATGGCTACCCGAACATGCCGTCAACCGGACGGGGCTCGGCGCTCCGCACCCCGCCAAGCCCGATATGGTCGCCGACCCCAGCGCCGTTCAACAGCTCAATGTAGGCGACCTCGCGCTGCTGAAGGGCTGCGGATGGGTAGGCAACGAGGAGCGTGGCCTCGTTCACCGCAGCCCCCAGCCCGCCCCCGGTGAGCGCCGCCTGCTGTTGGCGCTGGACCCGGGCTGAGTCCAGCCAATCTTTCGTTCTTACCCTCAAGGAAGACATCATCGATGACCCCGCGTTTCCGCTCACTCTTGTTAGGTCTCGCCTTGCTACCCATGGCAGCAGCAGCCGACCGACCGTTGGCGATAGTAGCCCCCTGGGAGATTACCGGCGCCGACCCGTCGACCTCGGGCTATGTCTACGGCCGCATGCGCGTTGCCGAGACACTGGTCGATACCGACGCCGACGGCCGGCCCGCACCGGGGCTGGCGGCGTCCTGGCAGCCCAGTGAAGACGGACTGACCTGGCGCTTCACCTTGCGTGAAGGCGTTATCTTTCACGACGGCAGCCCGCTGACCGCCGATGCGGCGGCCGCGAGCCTGCAGCACGCCCTGGCCAAGCCGGGTATTCTCGATTCGGCCCCCATCACCGGCATCGAGGCCGATGGCAACGAGGTGATGATCGAACTCGAGAGCCCCTTCGCGCCGCTGCCGGCTCTGCTGACCCATTCCACCACCCTCATCCTCGCCCCGGCATCCTACGACGACGAGGGGCGGGTCACCCAGGTGATAGGTACCGGCCCCTACCGGGTAGCCAATGTGGCTCCACCGCAGCGGCTCGATGTGGAGCGCTTCGACGACTATTGGGGCGAGACGCCCGCCATCGGCAACGCCAGCTACCTGGCCGTCGGGCGCGGCGAAACCCGCGCGCTGATGGCCGAGAGCGGCGATGCCGACATGGTATTCACCCTCGATCCGGCCAGCCGCGCACGTCTGGCACGCCATGCCCGCCTGGCAGTACATGCCGAGCCGATTCCGCGCACCATCGTCTTCAAGGTCAATGCCTCTCATACGCTTCTCGAAGACGAGCGTGCCCGCCAGGCGCTGAGCCTGGCCATCGATCGCGAAGGCATTGCCGCCGGCCTGCTGCGTGATACCGAAGCCGCCGCCGCCGAGCTGTTCCCCGCCAGCCTCGGGCCCTGGCACCTGGGTCTCGATGCCGGCGAAGCGCAGGACGTGGAGCGCGCCCGCGAGCTGCTCGCCGAGCTGGGTTGGGAAGCCGACGGCAGCGGTATGCTCGAACGCGACGGCCAGCCTTTCGCGCTGACCCTGCGCACCTTCTCCGACCGCCCTGAGCTGCCTCTGGTGGCGACGGCGCTGCAGGATCAATGGCGCGAGATCGGCGTGGCGCTGGAAGTCGAGGTGGGCAACGCCAGCGCGATCCCTTCCGGCCACCAGGACGGTAGCCTGGAACTGGGCCTGATGGCACGCAACTACGGCCTGGTGCCCGACCCGCTCGGCACCCTGCTCGACGACTTCGGCACCGACCCCGAGACCATGGGCGGCGACTGGGGCGCCATGGGGTGGCGCGACGACGAACTGGCCGCCTGGCTCGACGCCCTGCGCCAGGAAGCCGATCCCGAGGCTCGTACCGAACTGGCAGGGCAGGTCGCGCGACGCCTGAACGAGGCCATGCCGGTCGTCCCCGTCGCCTGGTACCAGCAAACCGCAGCGGTCAACGCCGAGCTGGATGGCTTCTCCATCGATGCGCTGGAGCGCAGCTACCGCATCGACGAGCTGAGGTGGAGCGAATGAGAGCAGTGTGGGCAACACGGACGACCCCGCGCTGGACGGCTGGCCTGGGCGGCCTGCTGCTGCAACGGCTGTTTCAGGCTGGGCTGGTGGCCTGGATGGTCGGCACCCTGACCTTCGTGCTGACCCGCTCGCTGCCCGGCGACATGGCCTACCGCATCGCCGCCGGCCGCTATGGGCACGACATGGTCAATACCCGTGCCGCCGAGGCGGTGCGCGCCGAACTGGCGCTGGACCAGCCGGCACTGACCGCCTACCTAGGCTGGCTGTGGGACCTGGTGCAGTTCGACCTGGGCCGCTCGCTGGTCAGCGGCCAACCCGTGATATATGAACTCTGGCACCAACTCGGCCACTCCCTGGGCTTGGCGGCGATGGCCGTGCTGCTCTCGCTGCTGCTGGGCCCACCGCTGGGGCTGATCGCCGGGCTCAAGCCCAATGACTGGCTGGACCGGGTCAGCGAGGTGGCGGCTAGTGTGCTGCGTGCCCTGCCGCCTTTCGCCGTGGGCCTGCTGCTGATATTGATCTTCTCGGTGTCGCTCGGCTGGCTGCCCGCCGCCGGCCATGGCCGCACCGTTCACGGTGTGCTCCCGGCGCTGACCCTGGCGCTGGCGCTGGCCGCCATCTCCAGCCGGGTAGCGCGCAATGCCATGGCCGACGTCTCGCAGTCCCCCTACTACGCCTTCTCACGCACCAAGGGCCTGGGCGAACGCCTCAGCTTTTTCCGCCACGGCCTGCGCAACGCGGCGGTGCCGGTCGTCGCCTACCTCGGCGTGCAGTTCGTCTATCTGATCGAGGGCGTGGTGGTGGTCGAGACGCTATTCGCCTGGCCCGGCATCGGCCACGCCCTGGTGCATGCCATCGTCGCCCGCGACGTGCCGATGATCCAGGGCACTGCCCTGGTCATGGGGCTGATGTTCGTCGCCCTCAATACCGTGGTAGACCTGCTCTGCCACTGGCTCGACCCCAGGAGGCGCAGCGCATGAACACGCTAGCCATGACTCCCGCTCGCCGCTGGCTGCCGGCCTTGAATGGCCGCCAGCGCCTCGGCGCCACGCTGCTCGCCCTGCTGCTCGCCTTCGCCTGGCTGGTGCCCTGGCTCTCCGATGCCGACCCCGCACGCCAGCAGCTTTCCCGCATTCTTCAATTGCCCTCGCTTGCCGAACCGCTCGGCACCGATCACCTCGGCCGTAGCATGCTGGCGCGACTGGCAGCCGCTGTGCAGCTCTCGCTTGGCATGGCAGTGCTCAGCGTGGTTACGGCCGCCGTGCCCGGAGTGATCCTCGGCGTGATCGCCGGCTGGCGCGGCGGGTGGCTCGACCGCGTGCTGGGCAGCCTGGCCGACGCCTGCCTGGCACTGCCCGGACTGCTGCTGGTGCTCTTGCTGGTGGCCATCGCCCCGGGCAACTTCTGGGCGCTCTACGTGGGTATCTCGCTGGTGCTTTGGATCGAGTATTTTCGCGTGGTTCGGGCCCGCACCCGCGTGCTGGTCACCTCACCACAGCTCGAGGCGAGCCGGCTGCTAGGCTTCGGCCCGCTCTACCTGTTCCGCCGGCACCTGTGGCCGGAACTGGCACCTCAGGTGCTCACACTGGCAGCCTTCGGTGCCGCCAGCGCGATACTCGCCATGGCGGCACTGGGCTTCGTCAGCGTCGGGCTACGACCGCCCACCGCCGAGCTGGGGCTGATGATGATCGAGCTGCTGCCCTATTATCACGAGGCCCCCTGGGCCATGGCTCAGCCCATCGTCGTACTGTTCGTGCTGGTAATGAGCCTGAACCTGCTGGCCGGAAGGGATCCAAGATGAGTGCGTACTTACTTCAGGCTGAGTCGATCGCCATCCAGGGCGAGGGGGTCACGATCGCGCCTTTCTCCTGTTCGCTGGGCCCCGGCGACCGCCTGACCCTGCTCGGCGAAACCGGCTCGGGCAAAAGCCTGATCGCCCAAGCCATCATGGGTACGCTGCCCAAAGGCCTGAAGGCAGCGGGACGACTCGTCATCGATGGCGAGCGCTTCGATGCCGCCGACAACGCGTCACGTCGCGCACTGTGGGGCCACCGCCTGGCGCTGCTGCCCCAGGAACCCTGGCATGCGCTGGACCCGACCATGCGTGCCGTTCACCAGGTCGCCGAGAGCCATCGCCACGTTGCCGGTCGTGGGCGGCGCGACGCCATGCACGCAGCCTGGGCCGACCTGGGCGAACTCGGCCTGGCCGAGGCGGGTACCAAGCTGCCCGGCGAACTCTCCGGCGGCATGGCACAGCGAGTGGCCTTTGCCGCCGCCAGTGCCGGCGGCGCGCCCATCGTGATTGCCGACGAACCCACCAAGGGGCTCGATGCACCACGGCGCGACGCGGTAGTTGAGCTGCTGGCCCGCACTCCCGAGGCGGCCGGGGCCTTGCTCACCATCACCCACGACATCGATGTCGCTCGTCGGCTGGGTGGCGAGGTAGTCATCCTGCGTCAGGGCCAGGTGGTCGAGCGCGGCCCGGCCCAGCAAGTGCTCACTCACCCGCAGAGCGAGTACGGCCAGCGACTGCTGGCTGCCGAGCCCAGCCGCTGGCCGCGACCGCAGCCGCTGGGCGAGCAGCGGGCAACGGTGGTGAGCGCCGACGGCCTGGCCAAGCGCCGCGGCGGTCGCGAACTGTTCCGCGATCTTTCGCTCTCGGTCAGTCCCGGCGAGATCGTCGGCGTGGTCGGCCCTTCCGGTTGCGGCAAGAGCACCCTGGGAGACATGCTGCTGGGCATAACGTCCGCCGACGCCGGCCGTGTCCAACGTGCCACAGGGCATCGGCTCGGCTTTCAGAAGCTCTATCAGGACCCGCCGGCGGCATTCTCGCCCCACTGGCGGCTCTCGCGCCTGCTCGACGACCTGATACGTCGTCACCGCCTGAATCGAGCCCAGATCCCGCAATTGATGACGCGCCTGGGCCTCGACGAGAGGCTGCTGACCCGGCGCCCCGGTGAAATCTCGGGCGGGGAGCTGCAGCGCTTCGCCATCCTGCGCGTGCTGCTGCTAGAGCCGTGCTTCCTGTTCGCCGACGAACCGACATCACGCCTCGACCCCATCACCCAGCGGCAGACCCTCGAACTGCTGGTGGAGCTAGCCCGCGAGCGCCATTGCGGGGTGATGCTGGTGAGCCACGACCCCGCGCTGGTCGAGCGTATCTGCGACAGGCGTATTTCCCTGGGGGGCACGGCGAGCCTGACAGAGCGCAAGCTCGAAACCGCCATGGCCTGAATCGCCCTGTCAGGCGGATAAGGCCCAAACGACTGACGCCCCGCATGGGCGGGGCGTCAGGAAACTGGTCAGAGGCAGCTACGGCTCAGTAGTGGGCCACTACCATGCAGTCCATACCCTGGGCACGCAGGCTGTTACAGGCCGAGTGTGCGTCGCTCTCCTGGAGATCGACCAACCGGGCGCGGAAGATACGCTGCTCTCCCTCCGACTCCGCTACCGAGACACGTACGTCACGCATCATGTTGGCAAGCTGGTCGGCGGCACGCGTTGCAAGATGGCGTGCCTGATCGGGATTGTTGAACGCGCCGACCTGAACGGCCCAGTTGCCCCTGGTCGCTGATGTCCGCGGCGTATCCGCCTGGGCGATCAAGGCGCGAATCGGATCGTCTGCCGAGCCCATTTCGATACCCATTTCAGACTGGAACGAGATCCGTCTCTCGCTTTCCGAGCCCGACGGCTGGGCGACGGCCTCGGGTGCCGCGGCAAGCTGCTGAGCAGATGCGGGGGGGCTAGCGGGCAGGTCCATGCTGTCGCCCAGCACGTCGGCCTGCGCTATCCAGTCACCACGCTGCAGCATGGACAGCCGGGCAAAGCCCCGGTCGAGCAGGTCGGCCATGTGAGTGTCCCGCGAGGCGGCCGTGAAGCCGCCCATCACCACCGATACGATACGCCGATTGTTGCGAATCGCCGAGGTCGCCACATTGAAGCCGGAAGCGCGAATGAAACCGGTCTTGAGACCGTCGGCTCCGGCGTAGTTACGCACCAGGCGGTTGTGGCTGGTATGAGTAGTCCCGCGATAGGTGAAGCTCTGCGTAGAGAAGTAGTGGTAGTACTGGGGGAAATCCTGCATCACCCGGATCGACAGTGTGGCCATGTCGCGGGCCGTGGTGACCTGCGCATTGTCGGGCAGGCCCGATGCGTTGCGGAACACGGTATTGGGCATGCCCAGCTCATTGGCACGCTGAGTCATCATGCGCCCGAAGCTGGCTTCCGTACCGCCCAGCGCCTCGGCCACCACCACGGCAACATCGTTGGCGGAGCGCACCACCAAGGCCTTGATGGCTTCTTCCACCGTAATGGAGCTTCCCGCCGACAGCCAGAGCTTCGACGCGGGCATCGAAGCGGCATGGGACGACACCGGCAACGGCTGATTCAAACGCATGGTGCCATTCTCCAGCGCTTCGAACAGCATGTAGAGCGTCATCATCTTAGTAAGCGAAGCGGGATAGCGCGTCGCATCGGGATTTGCCGCATGCAACACGTCACCGCTCTCGACATCGATCACGATAGCGGCATAGCGGGGGTTTGCCTGCGCCGTACTGATCGCCAATAGCTGAATAAAAAACAAAAAGAAGATGGCCA
Source organism: Halomonas sp. TH-94 (assembly GCF_057473365.1). NCBI lineage: Bacteria > Pseudomonadati > Pseudomonadota > Gammaproteobacteria > Oceanospirillales > Halomonadaceae > Halomonas > Halomonas sp. TH-94. The sequence goes on along the minus strand of NZ_JBYCKL010000070.1, from coordinate 3,182 downwards.
CACCGAAGTAATGTCGGTTGTAGGAGCGCATGAAGAATACCTCTGGTTCCCTTGTGATTCCCCTGTGGCCCGATTCTGAAGCGGACCTTGGCTCAGTATGGCTATTAACGAAACGCTTTACAGCCGGAATAGCGGGTTTTTTTGCAGATATACCGGCTGCTTCCATTAAATTTTCGTTGATTAAGTGCTGAGCAGCCTCATTACGACTCCCAGGAGGGAAAGGGATCGGGTAACGCTTGCCAGGCTTGATGGCCGTCCGCCAGCTCGGCATCGCCCAACAAGCAAGCGTCCAAGGCCTCGCGAATGCGAGCCTCGTCGAGGTTCTGGCCGATGAACACCAGCTCCTGGCGCATGTCGCCGAAGGGCTCTTCCCATTTTTCCATGATGTAGCTGCGCGTCTCCGGATCGCTGGGCCAACGCGACTCGGGCACCGCCTTCCAGAACATGCCGGCGAAACCGTAATGGGCGATCCCCCCCGCCTGGCTCCACTGACCGGCGAACTGCGGCCTTGTCGCGAGCCAGAAGAACCCCTTCGAGCGCAGCAGCTTGCCCCCGAACCAGTCGGCATGCAGCAGCTCGTGAAACTTCGCGGGATAGAAGGGACGTCTGGCACGGTAGACGAAGCTGGAGATACCGTACTCCTGCGTCTCCGGGATGTGCTCGCCACGCAACTCCTTGAGCCAGCCCGGGGCAAGGCTGGCCCGCTCGAAGCTGAAGCGACCGGTATCGAGCACCTTGTCGAGCGCCACTTGGCCGTTGGCCATGGGGATCACCTTGGCGTCGGGATTGAGCGTACTCAACACGGCCTTCACCTCGGCTAGCTGCGCTTCGTCGATCAGGTCTGTCTTGCTGATCAACAACACGTCGCAGAACTCGATCTGATCGACCAGCAGATCGGCGACGTTGCGCTCGTCCTCTTCGCCCAGGCTCTCGCCGGCCTCCGCCAGCGATTTCGCTTCCAGGTACTGGGAGAGGAAATTGGCGCCGTCTACCACCGTCACCAGCGTATCCAACCGAGCGACACTGGACAGGCTCTGGCCTTTCTCATCCTCGAAGGTAAAGGTTTCCGCCACCGGGAGCGGTTCGGAAATGCCGGTGGACTCGATGACCAGATAGTCGAAGCGACCTTCCCGCGCCAGGCGGCTCACCTCGATCAGCAGATCCTCGCGCAAGGTACAGCAGATGCAGCCGTTGCTCATCTCGACCAGGCGCTCCTCGGCCCGGTTGAGCGCCACTTCGTCATTCGCACTGTCCGGTCCGCCCCGGACCAGTGCCGCATCGATATTGACCTCGCTCATGTCGTTGACGATCACCGCCACTCGGCGGCCCTCACGATTGGCCAGGATGTGATTGAGTAGCGTGGTCTTGCCGGCGCCGAGAAAGCCGGACAGGACGGTAACGGGCAAGGTCTTGGGGGACATCACGAGTCTCCTCGCTGTTTGCTGTAGTGGTGTTCGCGTTTCTCCTGACGCTCCTTGGCCTCCAGGCACAGCTCGGCCGTAGGGCGCAGCATCAGTCGAGCCAGACCGATGGGCTGCCCGGTTTCCGCACAGTAGCCGTAATCGCCTTCCTCGATGCGCCGAAGCGCCTGGCCAATCTTGCGCAGCAGGCGAGTCTCGCGGTCGGCCTGACGCAGCAGCAACCTCACCTCCTCCTCGACTGCCGCTCGATCGAGATCGTCGCCGCTGCGTTCATTGTCGGCGATGGCCTTGCGCACCTCTTCCAGGTGCGCCTCCACCTCGCTCTGCTCGGCAACGAGACGCCGCTGAAAGAAGGCCAGCTGCTCATCGTTCATGTACGCCGCTTCAGGCATGGCCAGCAATCGCTGCACCTCGGGGTCGTCTTGCATGGGCATCATCTCCTAAAAGCATTGTTATAACATAACAATAAAAATAAGAAGAGTGTCATGCGATACCTTTCGGCAGCCATCCCATCCAGGCCCAGGTCAGGCAAGAAGTTGCCCGCCGGGCAACTTCTTGCCTGACCTGGGCAACTTATTGCCTAAACATGCTTAGCTATTTTTTGAAATAACACCCCAAGCCTTTGTTTTTAATTGCTTACAGCAATTATGGCACTGATTTCGCTATTACTATGCTGTCCATCGGGACATCTTCATTCACATCGTCAAGGAGCAGACCATGCCGACTCCCTGCTATATCAGCATCGAAGGCCAAACCCAGGGCAACATCACCGCTGGTGCCTTCACCCCGGATTCCGTGGGCAACATCTACGTGGAAGGCCATGAAGACGAGATGCTGGTCCAGGAGTTCAAGCACGTCGTGACCGTGCCCACCGACCCGCAGTCCGGTCAGCCTTCCGGCCAGCGCGCCCACAAGCCGTTCGTCTTCACCGTGGCCCTGAACAAGGCCGTGCCGCTGATGTACAACGCCCTGGCTTCCGGCGAAATGCTGCCGAACGTGGAACTGAAGTGGTACCGCACTTCCGTCGAAGGCAAGCAGGAGCACTTCTTCACCACTACCCTGACCGACGCCACCATCGTCGACATCAACCTGCGCATGCCCCACGCCCAGGACGCCACCAAGGCCGAGTTCACTCAGCTGATGGACGTTTCCCTGGCCTACCGCAAGATCGATTGGGAACACAACGTCGCCGGCACCTCCGGTTCTGACGACTGGCGCGCTCCCGCCGAGGCCTGATCGGCTCTTTCGTCCCCTCCCGCCAGCTCGCCGGGCGGGGGCGATGGTTCACACCACGACGCCAGCGTTCTTGTCCGAGCGCTGGCGTCGTGGTGCGTACGACATCGCTGACATGCCTGTCAGCCTTTGTCCCTTCGTGCCGTTGCGCTCTTGTCTTGCCGGGGGCGACACGTAATCTGCTGTCGCGGCTACCCGTCGCGTTTCTGACTTCCAGGAGGGAAGCATGGCCAACCAGACCGGACTCCAGTTCACCCTCGAGCTTGCCGGGGCCGATTCCGCCGCGCTGGCGGTGGTCGACTTCACCCTGGAGGAGGCCCTTTCCGCACCCTTCACCCTCAAGGTGCGTTTCGCCAGCCGTGACGCCGGCCTGTCGGCCACCGAGCTGCTCGACCGCCCGGTGAGCCTGACGATCTGGCAGGACGGCGAGACGCTGCGCCGGGTGCATGCCATCGTCAGCGAGTTCGGGCGCGGCGACCGCGGTCATCGGCGCACCCTGTACTCCCTGGTGGCCCGCCCGGCGCTGTG
>NZ_JBYCKL010000069.1:0-38658 GCF_057473365.1 Halomonas sp. TH-94 | reverse complement strand
CTCGCCCTCGTCAGGAAGTGTGGTTTATAGTCAGCGGGTTTAGAGATGTAGCCCCCGTTCGTGGGGCTTGACGAAGAACAATTGCGAGCCGGCGCAAGGCCGCTTTGGCAGTGGTACGGGCAGCAACGAGGCCAGGCACCACTACCACAGCGATCCTCTCGGGTTTTCAGGTAGGGCTTTTGCTCGACCCGAGCCTGCGCGCGGTTCAGGGAACGAGGACCACGCAAGATGGTTGCCACGAGATCGAGTCGTATAGCTGTGCTCGGTATATTGTTGGCGTTGTTGTCCGGCTGTGCCGGCACTTCGAAAAAGGCCATGGAGGCACCGGACGATTACTTTGCACGACAGCTGCCTGGTATGTCGTCTTCCTACAACCCGATGATGTCGCCGGTAGACAACCCAATTCTCCGCGTCAGCAGCCTGCACAATCCACCGCCCGAGCTGGTTCGCGAGGCGCTGCTTGCTCAACACGAACGCTGGGCGGGCACACCCTACAGAATCGGCGGCACCGGTCGTAGCGGAATCGACTGCTCGGCGCTGGTGCAGACGGTGTTCAGTGAAACCTTCCGCCTGCAGCTGCCACGCTCCACCGGTGAACAGGTACGCCAGGGCACGCAGATTTCCCGCGACGAGCTTCAGGTCGGCGATCTGGTATTCTTCCGGCCGCCGGGGCGTTACGATCACGTCGGCATCTATGTTGGCGACGGCTACTTCCTGCACGCCTCCACGTCCCAGGGTGTGATGCTCTCCGAGCTCGATAACAGCTATTGGCAGCGCTACTACTGGCAGGCCCGTCGTACGCTGGAGCCGACCACCTTGGCGCAGCGTGTCACCGCCACGGACGAAGGCTGAGATTCAGCGCGGCATATGCGAATCGCGGGTCGGGTTACAAGACCTCGCGCTGTGCGATGACGTAATCGACAAAGGCGCTTTCCGCCCGCGACAGGTAAGCGCCTCGCGCCCAGGCCAGCGACAGCTCGAGCCAGGCTGGGTTGGCGAAGGAAACCGCGGCGAGCTCGGGTTCGTCGACCACTCGGCGCAGGAAGGTGGTGATACCGAAACCTTGGCGCACGATCGCCTTGGTCAGCGGTATCAGGTTCGACTGAAAGGCGACGTTGGCTTCAAGCCCGGTTTCCCGCGACAGCGCATCGACGAACTCGCGATGAAAATAGCCGTCCTGGAACAGCACCAGCGGCTCTTGAAAGAACTCTTCGGCCGTCACGCTGCGGCGGCCAGCGAAGGTATGGGTGCGCGACACGCACACTACCATCTCCTCACGCAGTAACCGCCGCCGCTCCAGGTGGTGACTCTCTTCATCGTCTATCACCACGCCTAGATCCAGCTCGCCAGCGGCAATCATGCGCTGCAGCCGCCTCGCACCAGCCTCTACCACGGTGAGGCGTATGCCGGGGTGCTGCGCCTTGAAGCCCATCAGCAGCGGCGGGAAGTAATAAGAGCCTAACATCGAGGGGATGCCGATTCGCACCTCGCCTTTTACCAGCCCGTGGAGTTCCCGCATGGCCAGATGGGTGCTCTCGGCACGCTCTAACAGTTCGCGCGCGTGGGCATAAAGCGCTTCACCCTCAGGCGTCAAGCCAATGCGTCGTTCGTGACGGTGTAGAAGCGTCAGTTCCAGCTGTCGCTCGAGGTTGGCGATGGTCTGGCTGACGGCGGACTGGGCCACATGCAGCTCGCGGGCGGCGGCGCTGAAGCCGGCCCGGTCGGCGACCGTGATGAAGACGCGTAGCGCGCGCAGATCGAAGGGCAAGGCCATAAAGAGTCCTTGATAAGATAAAGAGATAGATACGATCTTTTTATTCTGTTTGGCTTATCATAAGCCATGGCGGATCATGGTGGCCAAGCCTTTCCACTCAGGATTCGTGCATGATCGTCGCTCGCTCCAGCGCTTGGTGGCGTGCCACCCTGGCACTCTGTCTCGGTTCCATTCTGGTGTTCGTCAACCTCTATGCGCCGCAGCCACTGCTACCCAATTTGCGCCAGGCGTATGGCGTATCGACGCTGGGGGTCAGCCTGATCATGTCGGTCGCTACGCTGGCGTTGGCAGGGGCGCTGCTGGTGTTCGGCCCGCTGTCCGATGCCATCGGACGCGGCGCCATCATGCGAGTGACACTGCTGTTGACCGCGCTGTGTTCCCTGGGTCTGGCCTTTGCACCCAATTTCGAATTTCTATTGGCGCTGCGCCTGGTTCAAGGGTTCGTACTCGGCGGGCTGCCGGCGGTGGCCATTGCCTGGATGGGCGATGAATTCGATCGACCGGCATTGATGGCGGCCGTCGGGCTCTACATCGGGGCCAATACGCTGGGAGGCATAGGTGGGCGTCTGATTGGGGGCGGCGTCGGTGAAATCGGCGGTGCCAGTGCCGGCTTCCTCGTCGTGGGAGTGGTGACGCTGGTCGGGGTGGCGCTGTTCTGGAGGCTTCTGCCGGCGCCACGGCAGTTCAAGCCGCGCCGCTTCGAGCTGCGCGGCGCACTGGCCGATCTGCGTGCCCACCTGCGCCATCCGCTGCTGCTGGCGGCCTATTTGCTGGGCGGTATCAATTTCCTCATCTTCATCAACCAGTACAGCTATATCACCTTCCGCCTGGCCGAGGAGCCGTTCGGCTTGAGCGCGCGCTGGCTGGGAATGATCTTCCTCACATACCTGGGCGGCACTCTGAGCTCCGCACTTTCCGGCCGGCTGACGCGACACTTGAGTCAGCCGGCCTGCATGACGCTGGGCATACTCATCCTGATGAGCGGCACCTTCCTGACACTGGCCGATTCCCTGGCCTGGATCATTACCGGCCTGACCGTCAATGCCGTGGGTTTCTTTCTGGCTCATTCCATGGCCTCGAGCTGGGTCAGCCGGCAGGCGGAGCGGGCGAGGGGCAGTGCATCGGCGCTCTATCTGGTCTTCTATTACCTGGGAGCGAGCCTCGGTAGCCTGTGGCTGGAGCCGTTCTGGCAGCGGGGCGGCTGGTTCGGCGTGGCGATCGGCTCCTGGCTGCTGCTCAGCCTGACTCTCGCCATCGCCCTCTGGCTGTGGCGCGGTGAACGTGGCTTCGAAAGGCTACCGCTGGTGCGCTAGCCCCCCGGCCTCGTCGCCCCATATCTGCTCCAGGCGGCGCTCGCGACCGCAGGCCGCCTTGTAATAGTTGTAGCGCACCGGATTCTTGCGATAGTAGTCCTGATGGTACTCCTCGGCGGGGTAGAAAGCTTCGAAGGCGGCAACTTGGGTGGCGATGGGCTCGTCGAATCGCTCCGCCACCTCATCCAGGCTGGCCTCGGCCAGCTCTCTTTCGGCATCGCTCGAGTAGAAGATCGCGCTGCGATAAGCCTCGCCCACGTCGCAGAACTGGCGATCGACGGCAAAGGGGTCGATGTTGCGCCAAAACACATGCAGAAGCGTGGCGTAGTCCACCGCCGAAGGGTCGTACTCCACCAGCACCACTTCGGCGTGACCGGTCGTACCGTTGACTACCTCCTGGTAAGTGGGATTTTCCACGTGCCCACCGCTGAAGCCGGATGTGGTCGCCACCACACCCTCTACCTTGTCGAAAGCCTCCTCCACGCACCAAAAGCAGCCGCCGCCGAATACGGCAGAGGCGGTTTCGCTGCTCGCCATGCTTTTTCCCAAGGGCAAAACCAGCAGTACCAGCGGTACCAACCCGCTCAGTAGGCTATGTCGTATTCTGATCATGTCGGATTGCCTCGTGTTGTTCCTCTGCGGACTGTAAGGTTGGAAGCTGTTACGCGACTCAGGTTCCGTATAACCTCTGTTTAATCTACTTGAAGTCGGGAGTCTTTCGTGACGCGCCGTCGATTGCTGCTTGTCTTCGTGCTGATCCTCATCGTGGGCGGCTATTTTCTCAGCGGTGCAGACGAGCTGCTGACACTGGCCAACCTGCAGGCCGAACAGGCGCGCTTTCAGGCCTGGCTGACCGAGGAGCCGGTCATGGTCGTGGGCGGCTTCTTTGCGCTCTACGTGCTCATGGCGGCACTCTCACTGCCCGGTGCCACGCTGTTGACGGTTCTCGGCGGGGCGCTGTTCGGCTTTGGCTGGGGACTGCTGATCATCTCTTTTGCCAGTACGCTGGGTGCTACCCTGGCAGCCCTGATCGCCAGAACATTGGCGCGTACGCCGCTCGAAAGACGTTTTGCGCCCCAGCTCGAGCGTATCAATGCCGGCATTCGTCGCGAAGGGGCCTTCTATCTCTTTACTCTGCGCCTGATCCCTCTGTTCCCCTTCTTCGTCATCAATCTGGTGATGGGACTCACTCGCATGCGCCTGTTGACCTTCTACTGGGTCAGCCAACTAGGCATGCTGCCGGGCACGGCGGTGTTCGTGAATGCCGGGCGCGAGCTTGGCAACCTGCAATCGCTGGGGGATATTCTCTCACCCGGGCTGATCGGCTCGTTTGTGCTGATCGGCCTTTTTCCATGGTTGGCACGTGGGCTGGTCGCTTTTATCAAGCGTCGCCGGCTGGCGCGGCGTCATTCACGCCCGACACGCTTCGATTACGATATCGTGGTGATTGGCGGCGGCTCGGCGGGCCTGGTGGCCAGCTACATCGCAGCGGCGGTCAAGGCCAAAGTGGCCTTGGTGGAGCGTGACCGCCTGGGCGGCGACTGCCTGAACACCGGTTGCGTGCCGTCCAAGGCGCTGATCCATGCGGCTCGGATAGCCGAGGAGATTCGCGGTTCGCAACGCTACGGTATCGAGGCGGGTGAGCCGCGAATCGATTTCCAGGCCGTCATGGCTCATGTGCATCGCGCCGTTCGCGAGATTGAACCCCATGACAGCCGCGAGCGATACGAGGGGCTCGGGGTCGATGTAGTGGCCGGTGAGGCCTTCTTGCAAGACCCATGGCGAGTGCGGGTCACGGCCGAAGATGCAACGCAGCTGCTCACCACACGGCACGTCATCATTGCCAGCGGGGCGAGGCCGAAGGTGCCATCCTTGCCCGGCCTCGAGGCCATAGAGGTGCTCACTTCGGAAAATCTATGGCAGCTCGAGAGTCTGCCCGAGCGGCTGGTAGTGCTGGGTGGTGGGCCGATTGGCTGCGAACTGGGTCAGAGCTTTGCCCGCCTGGGTAGCCGGGTGGATCTGGTGGAGGCGGGGGTGCAGCTGCTACCCCGCGAGGACCTCGATGCTGCCGAACTGCTGCGCCTGCGGCTCGAGAGGGAGGGCGTGTCAGTGTGGTTGGAAACCTGCGCGATACGCGTCGCGGCTGCTGACGAACTGGAAGGACATGTGCTCGAGGTCGAACGGCGCCTGGCCTCTGGCGAGGTCGAGACGAGGCGGCTGCCCTTCGACCGGTTGCTGGTGGCAGTGGGACGCCAGGCCAATGTGGCGGGCATGGGGCTCGAAGCACTGGGGGTAGAGACACGCGAGGACGGCACACTGGCGGTGAATGAAAGCCTGCAGAGTGTACTCCCCAATGTCTGGGCCTGCGGCGACGTGACCGGACCTTTTCAGCTGACCCATGCCAGTGCCCACCAGGCCTGGCATGCTACAGTGAATGCCTTGTTCGGTGAGTTCAAGCGCTTCCGGGTCAGCTATCGGGCGCTGCCTGCGGTCACTTACACCGAGCCGGAGGTGGCGCGAGTCGGGCTGAGCGAGCGCGAAGCGCGCCGCCGCGGCATCGCTTTCGAAGTGACACGCTATTCCCTTGCCGAACTGGACCGGGCCATTGCCGAGGGCCGGGCAGAAGGGTTCGTCAAGGTACTGACGGTGCCGGGTCGCGATCGCATTCTGGGCGCCAGCGTGGTGGGGCAGGGGGCCGGAGAGCTGCTGGCCGAGTTCACTCTCGCCATGACTCACGGCATCGGCTTGAACAAGCTGCTGGGCACGGTTCACCCCTATCCCACCTGGTCGGAGGCGGCCAAGGCCACCGCCGGCGTGTGGAAGAACGCCCACAAGCCCGAGCGCTTGTTGACCTGGCTCGCGCGCTACTTTACCTGGCGTCGAGGCGCAGAAAGGAGAAGGGATGCTTGATCGCTGGACCATGCCGCTGACCCAGGCACCGTTGCAGCTCGTGGCGAGGCAAATGCAGCGCTGGGGGATTCGTCCCGATCAGGTGACGCTCGTCTCCTTCGGCATCGGTATGCTCAGCCTGCCGCTGCTGGCGCTGGAGCACTATCTGGCCGCGCTGGTGGCGATTCTGCTCAACCGCCTGGGCGACGGCGTGGATGGCGCCCTGGCTCGTTTGGCGGATTCCGCTAGCGATGCCGGGGGCTTCCTGGATATCGGACTCGACTTCGTCTTCTACGCTGCGGTAGTCCTGGGGTTCGCCTTGGCCGACCCGTCAGCCAATGCCTTGGCAGCCGCTTTCCTGCTGTTCGCTTTCATCGGTACCGGGACGTCCTTTCTTGCCTTTGCCATCATGGCGGGCCGCCATGGCCTCGAACGGCCGCGATTTCAGCGCAAGGCGTTCTACTACTTGCATGGTTTGACCGAGGGCACGGAAACCATCCTCGCTTTCGTACTGTTCTGCTTGCTGCCGGGCCATTTTGCCCTGCTGGCCGTATTGTTCGGCGCAGCCTGCCTCATCACCACGGTCACGCGGTTATGGGGCGGCTACCGCACGCTGCGACGCCTCGAGACCCGTTCATGAACGACAAAAGGGGCAGCCAGAGGCTGCCCCTTTGCAGGGAGTCTGCGGGTCGGGAAGCGTTGAGTCAGTGCTCGACGCCGCCTTCGCCGTGCACGTGGCCGTGCTCGATCTCGTCCTGGCTGGCTTCACGTACCTGGGCGATCTCGACGTCGAAGTTGAGCTTCTGCCCGGCCAGCGGATGATTGCCGTCGACGGTGACGGTATCGCCTTCCACCTTGGTGACGGTAACCATCAGCGGGCCACCCTGGGTCTGGGCCTGAAATTGCATGCCGGGCTCTACGGCCTCGACGCCCTGGAACGCATCGCGCGGAACTTCCTGCACTAGCTGCGGCTGCACTTCGCCATAGCCTTCCTCGGGCGAGACGGTGACGTTGAGCTTCTCGCCGGCTTCGTGGCCTTCGAGCTGCTTTTCCAGCCCGGGAATGATGTTTCCGGCGCCGTGAAGATACGTGAGCGGTTGACGTCCTTCCGAGCTGTCCAGCACCTCACCTGCATCGTTGGTCAGGGTGTAGTGAAACGCGACAACAGAATTCTGCGCAATCTGCATTGATGAACCTTTCGGTGAGTGCATGTACTCCCCATGGTAACGTGCGACGCCCTGGCTGTCAGGGTGCATGCGGTATTTTCAGTTTTGGCTGACACTCCCTGAGCTTCGTTCACGCCCTTTGGTTGAGTTGCGCCAGTTGGGCCTCGCGGCTACCCTAGCGGGATCATTTTTTCCTACCCACCGTTATCGACTCATAATGGAGCGAGCCCATGACCGAAATCGTGATCTGGCTGATTGCCTTTGCCCTGATTCTGTTCTTCTGCATCAAGGCGTGGGAGACGGCCGTAAGTGCCGGTTTGAACAAGGTGGTTCCCCGTGTCCTCAAGAGCGATGACGAAAATCGCTGGGTCTGGGGCGTGGCGCTTGCCGTGCTGGGGGCCACCGCGCTGGTGCGTCCCATCGACATGCTGCTGACACTGATCATCATTGCCATCCTGGCTCTTGTCGTCAAAAAGCTGGCTGACTGGGCGATGGGCAGAACCAACTTCCACTGATCGTATGAGAGGCGCAGGGCTCCCTGGGGGGATGCCTTGGGCCGATGCCGGATCGATTCTACCGGCAGCGCTATAACGACGAGGGCCCGTGGTATCGACCGCGGGCCCTCGTTTTCTGCTCAGGTTGGATAATGCAGCCAACCGGGTGGAGAGGGTTGCAACTCAGTAGGGGGCGACGGTCACGTTGGCACCGCTGCCGATGATGCGTACGCGCTGCCCGACCTGGAATGCCTGGTCGGCGCGCTGCACGACCACCACGTTCTGGCCGTCGTCGCGGCGAATTTCCATCTCCCAGGCGCGTACCCGGTTGGTCGAATCCTCAATGGCGCTACCTGCCACGGCACCGCCGATCACACCAGCTGCCGTTGCCAGCTGCCGGCCGGAGCCGCCGCCCACCTGACGGCCGAGCATGCCGCCAACCACGGCGCCACCACCGGTACCCACAATGCCGCCCATGCGGCTGTCCGCCTGGATCTGCACTTGACGCAGTGCGGTGATGTTGCCGAACGTCACGGTCTGGGCAGTCCCGGCCTGAGTGCCACGGTAGACGTTGCCGCCCATGGTCGAGGTGTTTGCACAGCCAGCCAGGGTCAACATACCGATAGCCAGCAAGGGAAGAAGACGCTTCATGTACACCTCCTGTGGGCAAGTCGATGTCAGGGTCAAAATCGTCCATGCCATTTTTTAGGGAAACACTGTTTGCTAATCAGCTTAGCGACTCATGCTGAGTTTGACCAGTACAAGGCAGCGTAAGTGCCGCTCCATACGAGTATAAACCGGGTAAAGAATATGCAAGTTGCTGGTGCGACAGGCGGTCGAGCTGCAACGAGAGCCTGACGGGCTGGGATTATCGATGGCTACCGGCAAAGGGACAAGAAAAAAGGGAGGCACAAGGCCTCCCAAGGGTTCCAGTCGTTCTACCGTTTCGCCATGTCAGCCGAACTGGTTCATGGTGTTGTCCTTGCCACCGGCCTTGAGTGCCGCTTCGCCGTGGAAGAACTCCTTGTGGTCATCGCCGATGTTGGAGCCGGCCATGTCCTGGTGCTTGACGGTGGCGATGCCTTCGCGGATCTCGCGGCGCTGCACGCCAGCCACGTAGGCCAGCATGCCTTCGTCGCCGAAGTAGCCCTTGGCCAGGTTGTCGGTGGACAGGGCGGCAGTGTGATAGGTCGGCAGCGTGATCAGGTGGTGGAAGATACCGGCTTCACGTGCGGCGTCGCGCTGGAAGTTGCGGGTCCACTCGTCGGCCAGCTGACCAAGCTCGGTATTGTCGTACTCGGCGCTCATCAGGCTGGCGCGGTCATATGCGGAAACGTCCTTGCCTTCCTTCTGCCAGGCATCGAACACCTGCTGGCGGAAATTCAGGGTCCAGTTGAAGGAGGGCGAGTTGTTGTAGACCAGCTTGGCGTCCGGCACCACTTCACGGATACGGTTGACCATGCTGGCGATCTGGCCGACGTGGGGCTTCTCGGTTTCGATCCACAGCAGGTCGGCGCCATTCTGCAGGCTGGTGATACAGTCCAGTACCACGCGGTCTTCGCCGGTGCCGGGTTTGAACTGAAAGAGACCGGAAGCCAGGCGCTTGACCTTGACCAGCTTGCCGTTCTGCTTGATGACCACGTCGCCGTTGTCGATGTCGGAGGCCGAGATGATCTCGTCGCCGTCGAGGAAGCTGTTGTACTGATCACCCAGGTCGCCCGGCTCCTTGGTTACGGCGATCTTCTGCGTCAGGCCGGCGCCCAGGGAGTCGGTACGGGCGACGATCACGCCGTCGTCCACGCCGAGTTCGAGGAAGGCGTAGCGAACGGCATTGATCTTGGCCAGGAAGTCTTCATGGGGGACGGTGACCTTGCCATCCTGGTGGCCGCACTGCTTCTCGTCGGATACCTGGTTCTCGAGCTGGATACAGCAGGCACCTGCTTCGATCATCTGCTTGGCCAGCAGGTAGGTGGCCTCGGCGTTGCCGAAACCGGCGTCGATGTCGGCAATGATCGGCACCACATGGGTCTCGTGGTTGTCGATCTTGGCGATCAGCTCTTCGGCTTTCGCCTTGTCGCCGGCCTTCTGGGCTTCTTCCAGGTCGCGGAACAGGTGGTTCAGTTCCCAGGCATCGGCTTGGCGCAGGAAGGTGTAGAGCTCGCCGATCAGGCTCGAGACGGAGGTTTTCTCATGCATGGACTGGTCGGGCAGCGGACCGAACTCGGAGCGCAGGGCGGCAACCATCCACCCGGAGAGATAGAGGTAGCGACGCTTGGTGGTGCCGAAGTGCTTCTTGATCGAAATCAGCTTCTGCTGACCGATGAAGCCGTGCCAGCACCCCAGCGACTGAGTGTACTGAGCGCTGTCGGCATCGTAGGCGGCCATGTCTTCGCGCATGATCTTGGCGGTGTAGCGAGCGATGTCCAGACCGGTCTTGAAACGGTTCTGGGCACGCATGCGGGCGGCATTCTCGGGGCTGATGCTGGCCCATTTGCCTTGCTGGGCTTCACGCAGTTGAGCCAGTGCCTTGATGTCGTCTTTGTATGACATGTTTGCCATCCTTCCGATCAGGTGGGGTCGTCGGTCGCTTGCTTGCGGCATCGTCCGGGCTGACCGGTTATGCTGCACGTGCGAATTAGTGTCAGATTCAACCACTACGAACTGCTTGTCTCTACGGCCTTGGTCGAATCTAACCCCGGCACGAAAACGGTTCTTGGACTCGTGGCTTTTCGAGTGTCATCGAACGGTCGTTTTAATGCCGGCTTGGTATCACTATGCCGCATGATGACTGCACTTCACAATCATCACTTGGGGGGAGGTAGCGTTGTAGTTCGACTACAAGAGCAGGAGAAGCCCTATGATTCCTGTAGTCGAATTTCGCCCTTGAAACTGCGACAGAGAGGTTTACACGTTCAATGAGAGGCGCATGTTGCGGTGCGGTATGCCGGCATCCATGAAGACGTCGCCGAAAGCGACGAAACCAAGATTTTCATAAAAGGCGAGGGCGTGGGTCTGGGCAGCGAGCTCGACCTGCGGATGACCCAGGCGGCGTGCCGTGGCGATGGCGGCCTGCATCAGCGCCGCACCGATGCCAAGCCCACGTGCTTCATGCAGTACGGCGACGCGACCGATATGCCCGTCGGGCAGCAGCCGTGCGGTGCCCAGCGGTGCTCCTTGGCGCAGGGCAAGGAAATGCCGGCACTCAGGGTCGCGGCCGTCCCACTCCTCTGAAAGCGGTACGCGCTGCTCCTCGATGAACACTACACGGCGAATGTCGCTGGCGAGCTCGCCAAGTTCTTCCCAGCTCCCTTCGTGAATATCGACACGCTCCGTCATGCTGTCATTCCTCCTCCGGCCAGGCCAGCGTACCTGCATCGACCAGAGCCGCCAGCAGTTCGGCGGCACCTTCATGCCTCAACACGGCGGCATCCAGGGGCGCGTTGCCGGCCACGGCGCGCGCTAGCGCTGGCGCGCAGAGGAAGCCGTCACCGTCGGCGAACAGCGTGGCATGCGTTTCGTCGAGCATACGCCAGGCGAAGCGCGAACCTGCGCTGCGCAGCAATTCCTCGCCATCCTGTAGTAAAGCGACAAGCTCGTCGACGTCGGTAGGGGTCTCGCTGGGCGCCAGCTGGTCGACGTACTTGGGCTGGGTCATCACACGACCGAACCACTGGGCCAGTTGAGTCGGATCGTCGAGCGTGGCGAGAATGAGTTCGCGCATGCGTTCGAGGGCGTCGTAATCGAGTTCCGCCGGGTCGGTAGGCGGTATCATGCCGGCATCGCCGTAGCGACGCGAGGCGGGTAGCTGTTCGCCCAGGTAGTCGGCATAGGAGGTGATCGCCTCATCGGCCGAAGGGGCGCGAAAGCCCACCGAGTAGGTCATGCAGTCATCGGATTGGCTGACGCCATGATGCGCCCAGCCCGGGGGCAGGTAGAGCATGTCGCCGGGCTCCAGTACCCAGTCGTCGTCCGATTCTACGTCGAAACGCTCGAGGATACGCAAATCGATACCGGTCAGGATGGGGGCGTCATCGGGCACCTTGCCGCCGAGTTGCCAGCGCCGCCGGCCAAGGCCCTGGATCAGGAATACATCGTACTGGTCGACGTGAGGGCCGACGCTGCCGCCAGGGGGAGCGTAGCTGATCATGATGTCGTCGAGCCGCCAGCGGGGCAGGAAGTCGAATTGGTCGAGCAGCTCGGCCACCTCGGGGACATAGTGGTCCACGGCCTGTACCAGCAGGGTCCAGTCGCGCTCCGGCAGCTCGCTGAAGATGGCCTCGTCGAAGGGGCCGTGGCTGACCTGCCAAGGACCGTCAGGGCCGTCCTCTTCTACCAGGCGGGCTTCCACGCCCTCTTCGCAGGCAAGCCCGGCCAGTTCGTCGGGGTCGAGGGGGCTCTCGAAATCGGCAAAGGCGCCGCGAATCAGCAGCGGTTTGCGCTGCCAGTAGTCGCGCAGGAACTCGGCGGCGGTAAGGCCGCCCAACAGGCTGAGGGGGGCGTCGCTTGGCATGGTGTCTCGCTATCCGACAGAAGCACGAAGTATCGCAGGGCGCGATTGACGGCCCTGCGGGATAAAAGAGTAATGGTAGCGTATCGCGACGCCCCAGGCTCAGCGGTTGGCGCCGGGCACCCAGAGCACGTCGCGCTCGCCGTTGCCGTTGGCACGGCGGGCGAGGACGAACAGCAGGTCGGAGAGGCGGTTGAGATAGCGCAGCACCTCGGGGTTGAGCGGCTGTTCGGCCATCAATGCCGTGACCATGCGCTCGGCGCGGCGGGTCACGGTGCGTGCCAGGTGCAGGTGAGCGGCAAGCGGGCTGCCACCGGGCAGGATGAAGGAGCGCAGCGTGGCGAGTTCGGCGTTACAAGCATCGATCCTCGCCTCGAGATACTCCACCTGTGCCGCCGTGACTCGCAGTGGCGGGTACTCGGGCGCCTCCTGCTCGGGCGTGCACAGGTCGGCGCCAACGTCGAACAGGTCGTTCTGTACCCGGGCCAGGACCTCGTGCAGTTCACCCTCGGCGTGGAGCTGAGCCAGTCCGAGGGTGGCGTTGGCTTCGTCCACGCTGCCGAAGGCTTCCACGCGCAGGTCGTGCTTGGCCACGCGGCTGCCGTCGCCGAGGCCGGTATCGCCCTTGTCACCGGTGCGCGTATAGATCTTGGTCAGCTTGACCATCGTTCTCTCCTGCGGCGTTTTTTGCGTCTCTCAGAGCCGGCGGGCCTGGGCCTCGGCGTTGCCGATATAAGTGGCCGGGGTCAGCGCCTTGAGCTCTGTCTTGACCTCGCCCGGCAGTTCCAGCGTGTCGATGAAAGCAGCGAAACCGGCCTGGTCGATGCGCTTGCCACGGGTCAGTTCCTTGAGCTTCTCATAGGGCTTCTCGATGCCGTAGCGACGCATGACCGTCTGGATCGGCTCGGCGAGCACTTCCCAGCTGGCATCGAGGTCCTCGGCCAGGCGTGCCGGGTTGGCCTCGAGCTTGGAGATCCCCTTGAGGGCGGCATGGTAGGCGATAAGGCCGTAGGCCAGGCCCACGCCGAGGTTACGCAGCACCGTGGAGTCGGTGAGATCGCGTTGCCAGCGTGAGATCGGCAGCTTCTGGGCCAGATGACCCAGCATGGCGTTGGCCAGGCCCAGGTTGCCTTCGGAGTTCTCGAAGTCGATGGGATTGACCTTGTGCGGCATGGTCGAGGAGCCGATCTCACCCTCGACGGTCTTCTGCTTGAAGTAGCCCAACGAGATGTAGCCCCAGACGTCGCGATCGAAATCGATCAGCACGGTATTGAAGCGGCAGAACGCATCGAACAGCTCGGCGATGTAGTCGTGGGGCTCGATCTGCGTGGTATAGGGGTTGAAGGTCAGCCCCAGGCCCTCGACGAAGGTGCGCGCATTCGCTTCCCAGTCCACTTCCGGGTAAGTGGCCAGGTGAGCGTTGTAGTTGCCCACCGCGCCGTTGATCTTGCCCAGAATCTCGACGCTTTCGATCGCCTTGAGCTGGCGACGCAGACGGTAGGCGACGTTGGCCATCTCCTTGCCCAGGGTGGTGGGGCTTGCGGTCTGGCCGTGGGTGCGCGAAAGCATCGGCTGGGCAGCGTGTTCATGGGCCAGCTTGGCGATCTCTTCGGTGACCTGATGCATCACCGGCAACAGGGTCTTGAGGCCGTCAGCCAGCATCACGCCATAGGAGAGGTTGTTGATGTCCTCGCTGGTGCAGGCGAAGTGCACGAACTCGGTGATCGCGTGCAGCTCGGGCTGTTCGGCGATCTTTTCCTTGATGAAGTACTCCACCGCCTTGACGTCATGATTGGTGGTGCGCTCGATCTCCTTGATGCGCTCGGCGTCGGCCAGGGAGAAGTCACGAAGCATGGCTTCGAGGAAAGCGGTAGCCTCGGCCGAAAGGGGGGGCACCTCGACGATGCCGCCCTGCTCGGCAAGACGCTGGAGCCAGCGGACCTCGACGACCACACGAGCGCGGATCAGCCCGAACTCGCTGAAGTGCTCGCGCAGTGTCTCGGCCTTGTTGCCATAACGACCGTCGACAGGAGAGAGGGCGGTGAGTGCGGTGAGGGGCAGAGAAGCGGCTTGCATGGTCGTTTATCCAATACGTGTAGGTGGAAGGCATGAACGAAAGGCGGGTTGGCCAAAGAGTCTCAGCCCAACTGATCCAGGGCTTTCTTCAGGGCGCCGCGCTGGAAGACCAGCTTCCAGCGTCGGCCTCCCTGCTGGTGCCAGAGCAGGGCGAAGCGGATGCCGGCGAGCAGGATGGCGCGCACCCGCTCGGGCATCATGCGGCTCTGCAGCATCGAAGGATCGCCCTGTACCACGATGCGCGTCTTGAGCGTCGAGAGCGTCTCCTGATAGGCCTCGCCCAGGCTGGCAATGACGTTCTCGTGGGTGGCGCCGAAGTGTTCGGCCTGACCCTGGATGCGGGTCAGGTGCTGCCCCAGGTCGGCCATCATGGCATCGTCACTGCGCAGCTTGCTCATCAACAGCAGCAGTGAGAAGCCGTAGCGCAGCACTGCCGGGTTGGCCTGCTTGCGACCCACGACTGCCTCGAGCACTTCGAGGCCTCGACGCAGGTTGTTGGGATGGCCGCCGTAGATCGCCTCGAAGCTCTCGGGGTTGGTATCCAGGGTGGCGCGTATCAGGGTTTCCCAGGGACGCGGCTCGATCTGGCCGGTACGGGCCAGTTCGTCGACCAGGCTGGCAGCCTGAAACACGCCGGCCAATGCCAGGGCCTGGCGAGCATTGGCGGAGTCAGGGACACGATGGATGGGGGTGGTGTTCATGTGCCGGTCTCCGTGGCGTTCCAGATAGCGCGGATCACGCCGCCTCCGAGGCAGATGTCGCCATCGTAGAGTACCAGCGATTGGCCCGGGGTAACGGCGCGCTGGGGCTCATCGAAGCGCACCTCCACGCCGCCGTCCTCTCGCGTGTGCACCGTACAGGGCACGTCGCTTTGGCGATAGCGGGTCTTGGCGGTAAAGCGACCTTCGGGGGCGGGTGGCTCACCGGCCACCCAGTCCATCGCCTCGGTTGCCAGCGAGTCGGTATAGAGAAGCGGGTGGTGCTTGCCCTGAACGGCGACCAGCACGTTGCGTTCGAGGTCCTTTCCCGCCACGTACCACGGCGCCTCGGGGTGGTTGGCCAGGCCGCCGATACCGAGCCCCTGGCGCTGACCCAAGGTGTAATACATCAGCCCCATGTGCTCGCCGATCACCTCGCCGTCAGGCGTTTCGATGGTGCCCGGCTGGGCGGGCAGGTATTGCTGCAGGAAGTCGCGAAAACGGCGCTCTCCGATGAAGCAGATGCCGGTGGAATCCTTCTTGCGTGCCGTGGCCAGGCCGTGGCGCTCGGCAATGGCGCGCACTTCCGGTTTTTCCAACTCCCCGACGGGGAACAGGGTGCGGGCGATGGCAACCTCCGGCACGGCGTGCAGGAAGTAGCTCTGATCCTTGTTGGCATCGATGCCCTTGAGCAGGCGTGGGCGCCCGTGGCGCACGCCGCCACGGACGTAATGGCCGGTGGCGATCTTCTCGGCGCCGAGCATCTCGGCATACTCGAGGAACACCTTGAACTTGATTTCGCGGTTGCACAGGATGTCGGGATTAGGCGTGCGACCGGCCTTGTACTCGGCCAGGAAGTGCTCGAACACGTTGTCCCAGTATTCCGCTGCAAAATTGGCGCTGTGCAGTTTGATGCCGAGCTTTTCGCACACGGCCTGGGCGTCCGCCAGGTCGGCCTTGGCGGTACAGTACTCGGTGCCGTCGTCCTCGTCCCAGTTCTTCATGAACAGGCCTTCGACCTGATAACCCTGCTCCATGAGCAGCAGAGCGGAAACGGAAGAGTCGACGCCGCCGGACATGCCGACGATCACCTTGCCTGAGGTGGCGGTCATGGGCGCTCTCGGGTTGAGTGGGTCGCAAATGGGCGGGGATTATACCCTACATTTTGTAGTGTCTTCATCCTGGCGCGCGGATGACGCTTTTGCATGTCTGTGCATTCTCAGGTAATTGACCGGCCGGCCAGTTAGCGCTATGGTCGCGTCATGAGCCAAAGAATCCAGACCCGTGACCCTGAGCTGACCCGCACGCGTATTCTCGACGCGGCGGAAACCCTGTTCGTCGAGCAGGGGTTCTCCGCCGTCAAGCTGAGCGCGCTGGCGCGCTCGGCGGGAGTTACCAAGAGCCTGATTCACCACCATTTCGGCAGCAAGGAGCAGCTGTGGGAGGCGGTCAAGAATCGCGCCTTCGAGCGCTATTTCACCGCCCAGATGGCCATGCTGGAAGAAGCTGGAGAGCCGAACGCCGCGCTGCTGCGCAGTTCGGTGGTGGCCTATTTCCACTTTCTGCGGGACAACCCCGGGGTTGTACGGCTGTTTGCCTGGACTCACCTGGAGGGGGACTCCCATTGCAGTGACCTCGACAATCAGCTCGTCGGCGCGGGAGCCGAGTGGGTGCGCCAGACCCAGCTGCGCGGTCTGCTGCGTCAGGACATCAATCCCACCCATGTCATCGCCATCTTCGTGATGACCTGCACCCAGTGGTTCGAGGCCAAGTGCCATCATGAGAACTGGCCGGGCATGGGCTCTGACGAGGCGTTTCTGGAGGACTTCCTGAAAATATTCATGGAAGGGTTGGTGCCTCGTGAGTAAGCGTTTTTTTACATCAATAACTGACCGGTCGGCCAGTTTATGGGCCGGTGCGAATCGACAGAGGATGGTGGGATGAGGAGGGGATGGCGAGAGGGGCCTGCACGGCAAAAGGGCGGGGAGAGGCAAGCGGGGAGAGCGGGCCTGGCGCTTTTGCTGATGCTGTCGGCGGCGGTGCTGATGGGCTGCGACAGGGCGCCGGCACAGGAGGAACGCGTCGAGCAGCTGCTGCCCAGTGTGCGCAGTGAGGCTGTTCGTCTGACCGAGGACGAGGCGAGATACCACCTCCCCGGTGTCGTGAGGGCCCGCGAGCGTGCTGCTCCCGCCTTCCTGCATGGCGGTGTCCTGCGCGAGCGGCACGTGGTCCACGGCCAGCGGGTCGAGCGGGGTGAACCGTTGGCTGTCCTGCACAACCCGGCTCTGGCTCCGGCACTCGCTGCCGCCGAGGCCCGCGTGCGCGAGCTCGATGCCAGCCTGAGTCGTCTGGGGCGTGACGTAGAGCGGGCCCGGGCCCTGCGCGAGCGCAACCTCAGTGCCGAAGAGGAGCTGGACCGCCTGCGTTCGGAGCGCGAGGCTCTGGCCCAAGCTCGCGAGCAGGCGCTGGCGCAGCGCGATGAGGCTAGGGCCCAGCACGATGAGCTGGTGCTGCGCGCTCCGTTCGCCGCCGAGGTGACCGATCTCAAGGTCGAACCCGGCGATTTCGTCACGGCCGGTCAGCCTATCGTTCAGCTGGCCGGTCTCGTCGAGCGGGAGGTGGCGATCCGCGTTCCTGCCAATCTCGCCGCACGTCTCGAGTCGGGACAGCAGGTGAGCATCGTTCCGGCGTTCGGCGCGCAGCGCTTCCCGGGAAGGATTGCCCACATCGGGCGTGCGGGTGAAGCCATGGCCCCGGTCATCGTCGCCATCGACGCCACGCCTGCTCCCGCATTGGGTGAAGCGGTACGGGTGCAGCTCATGCTCAATGGGCCTTCGATCATGCAGGTACCGCTGATGGCGGTGCTCGACCCCGCCGGAAGTGCACCCTATGTGTTGGCGTTGACCCATGACGACACGGTTCGACGTGTTCCGGTGACGCCAGGCCGACTCAACGGCGGTTGGGTGGCGGTCAGCGCAGAGGCGCTGGGGCCGGGTGATAGAGTGGTCACGGCAGGTCAGGGGCGCCTGGAAGATGGCATGCGGGTGAGGGTGCTGCCATGAGCTGGCTGCTCGCCTCGCTGCGCCACAAGCGCCTGATCCTTACCGTCACGCTGCTGCTGGCCGTGCTTGGGTTGGCAGCCTGGGCCACGATGGATCGCCAGGAAGACCCTTTCTTTCCTTACCGCTTCGGTCAGGTGCTGGTGCCTTACCCTGGTGCGGAACCGGAGCAGGTCGAGCGGTTGGTGCTCAATCCGCTGGAAGAGGAGTTGGCCCAGGTCGAAGAGGTCAACGACATCATCGGTACCGCACGCCTCGGTGTGGCCCATGTCACCATCGAGATGCACGAACACGTCTACGATACCGATGCTGCCTGGGAACGGGTTCGCATTGCCGTGAACCGCGCCACTCGCCAGTTTCCCGAGGGCGTGGGCGAAGCCGAGATCAGCGATCGCGATTCCGACACCCACGGTATCGTGCTGTCGGTGACCGGATCCGATGACGTTCTCGAACTGCGTGAAGCGGCCAAGCGCCTACGCCGCGACCTGTTCCGCCTCAGTCAGATTGCCCAGATCGACCTGCTCGCCGATCCGGGTGAGCAAGTGGTGATCGGCTGGGACGATACGCTCGCCGAACTGACCGGCCTCGATGCCCGTGCGCTCGGCGATCAGCTCGCCGTGAGAAATCTGACCTCTCCCGGGGGCACGTTGGCCGTCGGCGGACGCTCACTGGTGCTCGATCCTCACACCGAATTCGCTTCGTTGGAGGAGCTCGCCGCGACTCCGATACAAACCCGACAAGGCGAACTGATACCGCTGGGTGAGCTGGCCGACATCAGTCTGGCTCCAGTGCAGCCAGCTGCCGCACGCATGTGGCACGACGGCAGGCCGGCGGTCGCTCTGGGTCTGGTGCTCTCCAATGATCGGGTCAACGCCGTGCGTTTCGGCGAACAGCTGCGGGCACTGGTCGATGAGCTGCGCCCGGCCTACGCTCCCTTGGCCATCGAAGAGACATTCTATCAGCCGTATTGGGTCGAGCGACGCCTGGCGGAACTGGGGTTCTCGCTGCTGTTGGGTATCGGCATCCTCGGTCTGCTGCTTTTTCTGGCCATGGGAATTCGGCTGGGGCTGGCGGTGATGGTGATCGTACCGCTGGTGACCTTCTCTTCCCTGGCCGTCTACGCCATGGGCGGCGGCGTACTGCACCAGATTGCCGTGGCGGGCATGGTGATCGCACTCGGTATGCTGGTGGACAATGCCATCGTCATGGTCGAGAACATCCAGTACCACCGCGACCAGGGGCGATCGGCGAATCAGGCCGTGACTCTCTCGGTGAAGGAGCTCGCCACGCCGCTGCTGGCCGCGACAGGCACCACGCTGGCCGCTTTCGTACCGTTGCTGCTCTCGAGCGGCAACACCGCCGACTTCACTCGCGCGATCCCCATCATGGTGATGCTGACTCTGGCGGTGAGCTATTTCTATGCCGTCTTCGTGACGCCGGTGTTTGCGGCCAGCATTCTCAGGCCGCGGGTTGGGGCTCGTCGTGAACGGCTCCAGGCGGCAGGCCAACGCATCGGTCGGCTCGCCGTGCGTTGGCCGCTTGCCGTGCTGGCAGGGGCGGGCCTGCTGCTGGCGGGTTCCCTCGTCATGTTGCCGTTGCTCAATCATGACTTCTTCCCCGATACGGACCGCAACCAGTTGGTCGTCGACCTCAACTTTCCCGAGGGGACTCACCTCGATTACACCGCCTACCAGGCCGAAGTGCTGGCCGCCGAGCTGGCTGCCCGACCGACGGTGCGTGCGGTGCACCGCTTCGTCGGCTTCAGCGGCCCGCGCTTCTACTACAACCTTGTCGAACAGCCTCGTCAGTCGCACCTGGCACGTCTGGTTGTGGAAGCCGACCGTGCCGATGACCTGTCGGGGCTGATGGCTTGGGTCCGAGCCGTAGCGCCGGAGTGGCTACCCGAGGCCGAAGTGGTGGCACGTCGACTGGGGCAGGGACCGCCGCTGCAAGCGCCGGTGGAAATCCGCGTATTCGGTGAGGATCGTGCGACGCTGGCCGATGCCGCAGGACGGATTCTCAGCGTGGTGCGCGAGGCAGAAGGGGCGCGCGATGCACGTCACCTCATGGGTGAGGGCCTGGCCACGCTGCGGGTCGAAACCGACGACGCTCGCGCGGCCGAATATGGGCTCTCGCGGCGTGACGTAGCCAGTGCCCTGGCAGGTGCCAGCCGTGGGGTCGAGGTCAGCACCTGGCGGGCCGGACGGGACCCGGCGCCGCTGCTGGTGCGCGCGCCGGAGGGCGAGCGCTTTTCCGTCGAGGGACTCGAAGGGCTGCGACTGACCGCTGCCGACGGCGATTCGCTGCCGCTGGGAGAGATCGCCGAGGTGGCGGTCGCCTGGCGTCCCGCCGTCATTCAGCATCGTGGCCTGCGCCGCATGACCATGGTACTGGCCGAGGTAGGCGATGGCTGGACCTACGATGGGGTGCTGGGGGAGATCCTGCCGCGCCTGGAGGCGCTGGAGCTTCCGCCCGGTGTCAGCTATACCGTTGGCGGAGCGGCGGAATCCGCCGGCGATGCCAACACTGCACTGTTTCAGACGCTGCCGTTCGGCGGGCTGCTGTTGGTGGTCTTCCTGCTTGCCCAGTTCAACTCCTTCCGCCAGCTCCTCATCGTGCTGACTACCGTACCGTTGGCGATCATCGGCGTGGTGCCGGGGCTTTGGTTGACCGGCCAGCCGTTCGGCTTCACTGCCATCCTGGGTGTGGTGGCGCTGGTCGGAATCGTGGTCAACAACGCCATCGTGCTGATCGATCTGATGAATGCCAACCGGCGTCAGGGGGAGTCGGTGCACGAAGCCGTGGTATCGGCAGTCGCCCGACGTACGCGGCCGGTACTGCTCACTACCGCGACCACCGTAGCCGGCCTGGTGCCGCTGACCCTGACCCAGTCGACACTGTGGCCACCGATGGCCTGGGCGATCATTTCCGGGCTGGCGGCCTCCACGCTGCTGACCCTGCTGGTGATCCCGGCGCTGTATCGGCTACTGATGAGGGGCTAGAGTTCGTGCACCGTATCCATGGGGTAGAAGCGCGCCGCCAAGGCGTCGCGAATTCGTCGCAGCACCAGTGGGCTGCGCATGCGCCCTTGGCGATCGAGCTCCTCGACCTCGTCAAGGGTCAGCCAGTGGGTGGCGATGATGTCCGGGTCGAGAGGGCTGCCCAGGTGGGCCAGGGCCATGCCGAAGAAGCCGTGGCTGTGAAAGGTCTCGCCGTTAGGCGCCTGGTAGACATAGAGCCCTAGGTAATCGGTGATGCCTACCTGCCAGGCGGTCTCCTCGCGCAGTTCGCGCAGGGCCGCTTCCTTGATTCTCTCGCCGGGCTCGATATGGCCGGCGGGCTGGTTGAAGAGCGTGGTCCGGCTGCCTCTGGGCGCCTCCTCCACCATCAGGAAACGACCGGCGCGCTCCACCACGGTGGCCACGGTGACGTGCGGATGCCAGCGGCTCATCGTTGCTCTCCTTTGCTCCGGCGACGTGGCGGTCGTCTGGTGGTCGAGTTGCGCGGGGCGTGCAGGGTCTCGCGGCGCCACTCTCCTGGCGCCAGCCCTTCGAGACGCCACGGGCCGATTGCAACGCGCACCAGGCGTAGAGTGGGGTGTCCTACGTGAGCCGTCATGCGCCGTACCTGTCGGTTGCGTCCTTCACTAATGGTTAGCTCCAGCCAGGTCGTCAGTGGGTGTCGCTTCGGGTCCAGCGGCGGCTTGCGCGGGGCCAGGCCGCTCGCCTCCAGGCGGCGCACCTTGGCCGGCCGGGTCATGCCATCGCTGAGTTCGATGCCTTGGCGCAGCGCGGCCAGCGCCGCCTCGTCGGGCATGCCTTCCACCTGTACGCGGTAGGTCTTGGGCTGCTTGTGGCTGGGGTCGCTGATACGCTGGATCAAGTCACCGTCATCGGTCAACAGCAGCAGGCCTTCTGAATCATAGTCCAGGCGTCCGGCGGCATAGACGCCCGGAACGTTGATGACGTCTGCCAGGGTCGCACGCGGCGTCTCCCCATCGCCGCGACGATCGGTGAACTGGGAGAGCATGCGGTAGGGCTTGTGCAGCAGATAAATGGCGCTCATAGGGGCAAGCTTACCGGCAAGCGAGGCGGGATGGGAGTGGAGGGCGTGTCCACCTTATTGATCATACGCCGAGGCGGGGCGGCTGATATAATGCGCTCGCCGCCGGGAGCGCCCTCGTCGCTACGGGGCCTGCCGTGACTCCGCCACCGGGTCGATGCCCAGCGCATTCCCCGCCAGATGAGAACCGTAGGTAGAGCACGCCGGGACCCCGTTTCAGACCTAGTGAGCGCGCGCGACCGTTCCAGTTATTGCTACCGCAGCGACCAGAGAGATCAACGCTACCATGTCAAAAACGCCGAAGATTATCTACACGTTCACCGACGAAGCGCCTGCGCTGGCGACCCATTCGCTATTGCCGATCATCGACGCCTTCACCGACGCCGCCGGTATCGAGGTGGAAACCCGCGACATCTCCCTGGCGGCTCGCATTCTCTCCCAGTTCCCCGATTATCTTACCGCCGAGCAGCGCGTCGAGGACCACCTCGCCGAACTGGGCGCCCTGGCCAAGACGCCGGAAGCCAATATCATCAAGCTGCCTAACATCAGTGCCTCCATGCCGCAGCTCCGGGCGGCGATCAAGGAGCTGCAGGGCCAGGGCTACAAGCTGCCGGAATATCCGGACGAGCCGAAGAACGACGAAGAGAAAGATATCAAGACGCGCTACGATAAGGTCAAGGGCAGTGCCGTCAACCCGGTGCTGCGCGAGGGCAACTCCGACCGTCGCGCACCCAAGGCAGTCAAGGAATATGCCCGCAAGTACCCACACTCCATGGGGGAGTGGAGCCAGGCCTCGCGCACCCACGTGTCGCACATGCACGGCGGCGATTTCTATCACGGCGAGAAATCGATGACGCTGGATCGCGCGCGCAACGTGAAGATGGAGCTGATCACCAAGAGCGGCGAGGCGCATGTGCTCAAGCCCAAGGTCTCCCTGCTCGAAGGCGAGATCATCGACAGCATGTTCATGAGCAAGAAGGCACTGTGCGAGTTCTACGAGCGGGAGATCGAGGACGCGCGCAAGACCGGCGTGATGTTCTCCCTGCACGTCAAGGCGACGATGATGAAGGTCTCGCACCCGATCGTGTTCGGTCACTGCGTCAAGATCTTCTACAAGGAGGCCTTCGAGAAGCACGGTGCGCTGTTCGAGGAGCTTGGCGTCGACGTCAACAACGGCATGGTGAATCTCTACGACAAGCTCGACACCCTGCCCGAATCCCAGCGTGAGGAGGTCATCCGCGACCTGCACGCCTGTCACGACCAGCGTCCCGAGCTGGCCATGGTGGATTCTGCCCGCGGCATCACCAATTTCCACTCGCCCAGCGACGTGATCGTCGATGCCTCCATGCCGGCCATGATCCGCGCCGGCGGCCAGATGTACGGTGCCGATGGCCGCATGAAGGACGTCAAGGCGGTGATCCCGGAGTCCACCTTCGCGCGCATCTACCAGGAGATGATCAACTTCTGCAAATGGCACGGCGCCTTCGATCCGGCCACCATGGGCACCGTGCCCAACGTCGGCCTGATGGCGCAGAAGGCGGAGGAGTACGGCTCCCACGACAAGACCTTCGAGGTGCCGGCGGACGGCGTCGCCAACATCACCGACCTGGAGACCGGCGAGGTGCTGCTGTCCCAGAACGTCGAGAAGGGCGATATCTGGCGGATGTGTCAGGTCAAGGACGAACCGATCCGCGACTGGGTCAAGCTGGCCGTGGAGCGTTGCCGCGATTCCGGCATGCCGGCGGTGTTCTGGCTCGACCCCTATCGTCCGCACGAGAGCGAGCTGATCAAGAAGGTGAGGACCTACCTCAAGGATCACGACACCGCCGGTCTCGACATCCAGATCATGTCCCAGGTCCGCGCCATGCGCTATACCCTGGAGCGCGTGATCCGCGGCCTCGACACCATCTCGGTGACCGGCAACATTCTGCGCGACTACCTCACCGACCTGTTCCCGATCATGGAGCTGGGCACCAGCGCCAAGATGCTCTCCATCGTGCCGCTGATGGCCGGTGGCGGCATGTTCGAGACCGGGGCCGGTGGTTCGGCACCCAAGCACGTGCAGCAGCTGCTGGAAGAAAACCACCTGCGCTGGGACAGCCTTGGCGAATTCCTGGCGCTGACTGCCTCGCTTGAGCATCTCGCCAAGCGATTCGGCAACGACCGCGCGGCGCTGCTGGCGGATGCGCTGGACAAGGCCACCGGTCAGTTCCTCGAGAACGACAAGTCACCCTCGCGCAAGGTGGGCGAACTGGACAACCGTGGCAGCCACTTCTATCTGGCCCTGTACTGGGCTCAGACGCTGGCCGCTCAGGACGAAGATGCCAAGCTCAAGGCGCTGTTCAGCCGTCTGGCCGAGACCCTGGAGGCCAACGAGGCGATCATCCTCGAAGAGCTCAATGGTGTGCAGGGCCAGCCGGTGGACATCAAGGGCTATTATCATGCCGACTCTGAGCTGGCCCGAGCGGTCATGCGTCCGAGCAAGACCTTGAACGAGGCCCTGGCGATGGTCGCCAACGGGTGATCTTGCGCTAGCTCCCTGTGACCCCCGTGCGCCGATCGGCGCACGGGGGTCCTTAGGTCATATGGGCCGGTTGGGTGGACGATGCTATACTCCGCGCTCCACTGAACAGACCAGACAGGGGAGTTCTCAATGGGGTATCAGAAAATTGTCGTCCCTGAAGGCGGCGAGAAGATTACCGTCAACGCCGACAACACCCTGAACGTGCCGAACAAGCCAATCATTCCGTATATCGAGGGTGATGGCATCGGTGTCGACGTGACGCCAGCGATGATGATCGCTATCGATGCGGCCGTGCAGAAGGCTTACAACGGCGAGCGCAAGATCGAGTGGATGGAAGTCTACGCCGGGGAGAAGGCCACTCAGGTCTACGACGCCGATACCTGGCTGCCCGAAGAGACTCTCGAAGCCGTCAAGGACTACGTGGTTTCCATCAAGGGTCCGCTGACCACCCCCGTGGGCGGTGGCATTCGCTCTCTGAACGTGGCCCTGCGCCAGAAGCTCGACCTCTACACTTGCCTGCGCCCGGTGCGCTGGTTCGAAGGCGTGCCGAGCCCGGTCAAGAAGCCTGCCGACGTCGACATGGTGATCTTCCGTGAGAACTCCGAAGACATCTATGCCGGTATCGAGTGGAAGGCGGGCAGCGCAGAAGCCGACAAGGTCATCAAGTTCCTGCGCGACGAGATGGGCGTCACCAATATCCGCTTCCCGGAAAACTGCGGCATCGGCGTCAAGCCCGTTTCCGTGGAAGGTACCAAGCGTCTGGTGCGCCAGGCCCTGCAGTACACCGTGGACAACGACCGCGAGTCGCTGACCCTGGTGCACAAGGGCAACATCATGAAGTTCACCGAAGGTGCGTTCAAGGATTGGGGCTACGAAGTCGCTCGCGACGAGTTCGGCGCCGAACTGCTCGACGGCGGTCCGTGGATGCAGTTCAAGAACCCCAAGACCGGCAAGAACATCGTGGTCAAGGACGTCATTGCCGACGCCATGCTCCAGCAGATCCTGCTGCGCCCGGCCGAGTACGACGTCATCGCCACGCTGAACCTCAACGGTGATTACCTCTCCGACGCTCTGGCGGCGGAAGTGGGCGGCATCGGCATCGCGCCGGGCGCCAACCTGTCCGACAACGTCGCCATGTTCGAAGCCACTCACGGCACCGCGCCGAAGTATGCCGGCCAGGACAAGGTCAACCCCGGCTCGCTGATCCTTTCCGCCGAGATGATGCTGCGTCACATGGGGTGGGTCGAGGCTGCCGACCTGGTGCTTCAGGGCATGGAGAAGGCGATTTCCAAGGGCGAGGTCACCTATGACTTCCATCGCCTGATGGACGATGCCAAGCTGTTGAAGTGCTCCGAGTTCGGTCAGGCCGTCGCTGACAACATGTAAGCGAACGCCGAAGCCATCGGGGCCCTCGTTCGCCAGGCGGACGAGGGCCTTTTGCGTATCAACCTGAACCCTGTCGGCCGGTTTACGTCTAACCTGAGACGTCAATTGGTCGCCTTGTCGAGATGGTGTGTAGCTTTTATGTTCGAGAATGAAGACCCGAGCGCATGGGAGTCGGTCGGTGTCGTGGCAGGCATGACGCGGCCTCCGCGTCCCGAAGAGCAGGATGACGGTGACCTTGCCGTGCAGCCTGCCGATCCGGAAGTGGCACGGCCGCCAATGTTCAAGGTGCTGCTGCACAACGACGACTACACCCCCATGGAATTCGTGGTGGAAGTGCTGCAAAGCTTCTTCCACATGGATAGCGAGACTGCCGTGCAGATCATGCTTACTGTGCACACCCAAGGGAAAGCCACCTGTGGCATCTTCACCCGTGACATTGCGGAAACCAAATCCCATCAAGTCAATCAATATGCAAGAGAGTGTCAGCACCCGTTGCTCAGCGATATCGAGGCGGCGGACTGACTACCGGTCTGCTCGAGACGGGGTAGAGATGGCAGTCGTTGAGTGAAGAGACTTGCAACTGCAGCGTTTGTGCCCGATGTTGAATATGCCGGACCACGAAAGATCCGATGCAAGCCCTAAGCGGCGAGAAGGGGACTGCCATGCTGAGCAAAGAACTTGAACTGACCCTGAACACGGCTTTTACCGTGGCCCGCTCCAAGCGCCACGAGTTCATGACCGTGGAGCACCTGCTGCTGGCATTGCTCGACAATGCATCAGCGGCTGACGTGCTGCGAGCCTGTGGGGCCAACCTCGACAAGTTGCGGTCCGACCTGCAGGATTTCATCAACTCCACCACCCCTCTGATTCCCGAGGACCAGAGCGATCGCGAGACCCAGCCAACCCTGGGATTTCAGCGTGTGCTGCAGCGTGCGGTCTTTCACGTGCAGTCCTCCGGCAAGAGCGAAGTCACAGGGGCCAACGTGCTGGTCGCCATCTTCTCCGAGCAGGAGAGTCAGGCGGTCTACTTCCTCAAGCAGCAGAATGTCGCCAGGGTCGATGCGGTCAATTACATCGCCCACGGTATTTCCAAGGTGGCAGGTCATGGACAGAGTCCTTCGTCGTCGCCGAGCGATGCCGAGGAGGCTGAAGAGGGCGCCGGCGAGAGCAGCGCCAACCCGCTGACCGGCTACGCTACCAACCTCAACGAGCAGGCACGGATGGGCAAGATCGATCCGTTGATCGGCCGTGAGCACGAGCTCGAGCGAGTGATTCAGATACTCGCCCGGCGGCGCAAGAACAACCCGCTGCTGGTGGGTGAGGCCGGTGTCGGCAAGACAGCCATCGCCGAGGGGCTGGCCAAGCGCATCGTCGAAGAAGATGTGCCCGAGGTGATCGCCGATGCCGTCGTCTACGCTCTCGATATGGGCGCGCTGCTGGCAGGTACCAAGTATCGCGGCGACTTCGAGAAACGCTTGAAGAGCCTGCTTGCTGAGCTCAAGAAGCAGCCGAACTCGATCCTGTTCATCGATGAAATTCATACGGTGATCGGCGCCGGCGCGGCATCCGGTGGTGTGATGGACGCCTCGAATCTGCTCAAGCCGCTGCTCTCCTCGGGGGAGTTGCGCTGCATCGGCTCCACGACCTTCCAGGAGTTCCGTGGCATCTTCGAGAAGGATCGTGCACTGGCGCGCCGTTTCCAGAAGGTCGATGTCATGGCGCCTTCGGTGGATGACACCATTCGCATCCTCAAGGGGCTGCGTTCGCGCTTCGAGGAGCATCACCACCTCAAGTACACCGATGCGGCCCTGGAGAGCGCGGCGCGGCTGGCGGACCGCTATATCAATGACCGCCATCTGCCCGACAAGGCCATCGACGTGATCGATGAGGCCGGTGCCCACCAGCGGCTATTGCCGCCGGAGGTGCGGGTCGACACCATCGACGTCGACCAGGTCGAAGCGGTCGTCGCGTCCATTGCGCGGATTCCGCCGAAGAGCGTCTCCAGCTCCGATCGCAAGCTGCTCGAGAATCTCGATCGCGACCTCAAGATGCTCGTGTTCGGCCAGGACGAGGCCATCGACGGTCTTTCCGCCGCCATCAAGCTGTCGCGGGCCGGTCTCAAATCCCCCGACAAGCCGGTGGGCAGCTTCCTCTTCTCCGGCCCCACCGGGGTGGGCAAGACCGAAGTGGCCCGGCAGCTGTCGCGCATCATGGGTATCGAGCTGGTGCGTTTCGACATGTCGGAATACATGGAGCGGCATACGGTATCGCGGCTGATCGGTGCCCCCCCGGGCTACGTCGGCTACGATCAGGGCGGGCTGCTAACCGAGGCGATCACCAAGCAGCCGCACTGCGTGTTATTGCTCGACGAGATAGAAAAGGCTCATCCCGAAGTCTTCAACCTGCTGCTGCAGGTGATGGACCACGGTAGGCTCACGGACAACAACGGCCGTGAGGCGGACTTCCGCCACGTGATCCTGATCATGACCTCGAACGCCGGTGCCGAGCAGCAGGCTCGCCGCTCGATCGGCTTCCAGACCCAGGACCATTCCACCGATGCCATGGAGGTGATCCGCAAGACCTTCTCGCCGGAGTTCCGCAACCGTCTTGACGGTATCATCCAGTTCCACTCTCTGCCCACTTCGGTTGTGCGCAGCGTGGTCGACAAGTTCCTGGTGGAGCTGCAGGCGCAGCTCGACGAGAAGCGGGTCCAGCTGGATGTGGACATGGAGGCGCGCGACTGGCTGGCCGAGCAGGGCTACGACCCCAGCATGGGCGCAAGGCCCATGGCAAGGCTGATCCAGGAGAAGCTCAAGAAACCGCTGGCGGAGCTGATCTTGTTCGGAGAGCTATCCGAACATGGCGGCGTGGTTCACGTCACGGTGGAAGAAGGCGAGCTGCACCTTTCTACGGAGTCGGAAATGGCCGACGCGCCCTGACGTTTCGGGGGTTGCTTCGACCTTTGCACAGCGCCCTGTCTCCGGACGGGGCGTTGTCGTGTCGGGGCCGGCAGCACCGCCGTCGGATACCCTGCCGCGTCTCAGCGTGAGCGGTAGACGATGCGACCCTTGGTCAGGTCGTAGGGAGTCAGTTCGACCTTGACCTTGTCGCCGGTAAGAATGCGGATGTAGTTCTTGCGCATCTTGCCCGAAATGTGGGCAGTCACGACGTGGCCGTTCTCCAGCTCGACGCGAAAAGTGGTATTGGGAAGGGTATCGACGACGACGCCTTCCATTTCGATATGGTCTTCACGTGCCATATAGGCGGTTCCTCGCTGATGACGTTAGTCTTTATGAATCTTGCCCTTATGGGCCTTTGCGCCTGGGCTGCCGCATGCCGGAGCGCCGGTCGCACCCAATGAACGGCGCGCCCATCCCAAGGATAGCGCGATATTGTGCCGCAAGCCGGGCGTCAAGGCAAAGAAGGGCGTGTCATGTCGAGGTTTTCAGTGGGAGCAGGCGTCGCCAATGGCGCCCTTCCAGGACTTCCAGCGGGCGGTAGGCTTCCTTGTAGGCCATTTTGCGGCATTCGCGGATCCAGTAGCCTAGATAGACGTGGGGCAAGCCCTCGCGGTAGGCCTGATTTGCCAGACTCAGCACGGCATAAGTGCCCAATGACCGACGCTCCAGATCAGCGTCCGGGTCGAAGAAGGTGTAGATGGCCGAGAGCCCGTGTTCAAGGCGATCGAAGGCCGCTACCGCCAGGAGCCGTTCTCCCAGACGGAACTCGAGCAGTCGCGAATAGGGGTCATCCAGGGTAAGGAAGGTGCGGTATTGCTCGCGACTTGGGGGGAACATGTCGCCGTCCCAGTGACGCGTGCGTATGTAGCGTTCGTAAAGGGCGTAATGCTCGGGGTCGAAAAGCGCAGGACGCTCGATCAGTTTCAGGTCGAGATTGCGTTTGGCGATTCGCCGCTGGCTGCGGTTGGGCTGAAAGTCGTCGACCGGTATGCGCACCGACACGCAGGCGCTGCAGCCTTCGCAGTGCGGCCGGTAAAGGTGCCGGCCGCTGCGGCGAAATCCAAGCAGGGCAAGCGAATCGTAGACCCCTTGACCGTGGGACTCTTGGGGGTCGAGGAATAGCGTCGTGGCTTCGTGCCCCTCGAGATAGCTGCAGGCATGAGGCACGGTCAGGAAGAAGCGCAGATCCCTGATCGGGTGACGAGGCGTATTGCTGCTCACGTGGGTCGCCTCCTAAGTAAGTGCGGACAAGCTATGGACGCGAGTTGGGTCTTCCGGCAGTGCCCAGCACGGTAGTGGGTAGTGGTCATCGCCATGACCGGGCGCCACCAGACATGATTCAAGATAGTTGATGAACTCGGAGCGAGCGATGTCCCGTGCCCCGAGATTGGCCAGGTGCCGGGTATGCATCTGGCAATCGATCATGCGGCCACCACCGCTGCGCATGGCGTGAACCAGGTGGACCAAGGCGACCTTCGACGCATCGCTGGTACGGGAAAACATCGACTCACCGAAGAAAATGGGCCCCATGGCAACGCCGTAGAGCCCGCCGACCAGCTCGTCGGCTTGCCATACTTCAACCGAGCGTGCGTAGCCGAGTCGCTGCAGCGCCATATAGGCGTCATGCATCTCCTTGGTGATCCAGGTGCCGGGCTGGCCTTGGCGGGGGGCGGCGCAGGCGGCTACCACGGTTTCGAATGCCCTGTCGAATGTGACATGAAAGCCGCCGTTGCGCAGCTTCTTCGTCAGGCTGCGGGTGATGCGCAGCTCGTCGGGAAACAGCACCATGCGTGGATTGGGGCACCACCACAGGATCGGCTGATCGTCGCTGTACCAGGGGAAGATGCCATGGCGATAGGCGGCCAGCAGCCACTCCGGCGTCAGCCCACCGCCAGCGGCCAGCAGGCCCGGAGGCTCTCGTAGTGCCTCGGAGACGGGCGGGAAACGCACAGGATGCGCGGGCAGCCAGGACAGCATTCGGATGGCGCTCCTCGGAAGCGTATTTCCCATAGTCTGCCGTTGCCGAGGATTTGGCTCAAGCGACTGTCGTGAGCACTGTGCCGGGGCGGGTAGTACCGGTATGATGGCGGCTGAATTCATTCTGCTTCATGCAAGTCAAGGAAAGGCACCGCCTAAGATGCGGTGCGAGGGGGTTGGCGAGTTGAGTGCAAAGGAAAAGGGCGTGCCGCGGCGCGCAACGGAGGAGAGCCCCCAGCAGCCGACCACACGCTTGGCGATTCATTTGCAGGGGGTGGCCCGGGAAGGGGCGACCATCATACTGCTGGCGGCGTGCGTGTTCCTGCTGTTGGCACTGTTCAGCTATCAGCCTGCCGATCCCGGCTGGTCCCATCGCGGTCCGGAAACCGGTGTCGATAACTGGATGGGGCCTTTCGGCGCCTGGTTGGCCGATGTGCTGTATTCGCTGTTCGGTGCCAGCGCGCTGTGGTGGCCCGGCATGCTGGGTTTTGCCGGCTGGTGGATGATTCGCACTCGGAGGGTACGCTTCGAGTGGGACTCCACGGCCGTTGCCGTGCGCCTGGGGGGCCTGGTACTGCTGCTGTTGGGCACCACCACGCTGGGAGCGCTGCATTTCTACAGCCCAGACAGCGTATTGCCCTACGCTTCCGGGGGCATTCTGGGGGAGGGGTTGGTAGGCGCGCTGGTGCCGCTGGTGGAGTCGGGCGGTACCGGCTTGCTGGCCGTGGCGGCCATGCTATGCGGCTTTCCTCTGTTCACCGGCCTCTCCTGGTTGACGGTAATGGATGAGCTCGGGCATCGCATGCTGCGCCTATGGCGCTGGGCAGCTTCGCCATTCGGTCTGGTGCGCGACCGCCATGAGCCGCATTGGGACGAGGAGGAAAACCTGACCGACAACGAGCCGGAAGCGCTTGTCCAGGAAAGCGAGCCGCCTCGTCGCCGCTGGCGTTTCTGGCAGCGCCGTAACGCCAAGGCCGACGGTCAGGCACCTTCGCTGCGAGAGCCGGGCTTGGAGCCCACCTTCGGTGACGATGGTGAAACCGATATCCCGTGGGACGTGCCCGAGCGTACGCCCTCGGCAAAGCGTCCCGAGGCCGCCTACACGGCACGTCAGGAGGAGACAGCCGCTACCATGCCCCCTGCTGGCATGCCGCCGGCATCGAAGCCTGACGACGACGCGCGACCCCTTGCCGCGGCTTCGCTGAAAGCCAGCCGTAATGACGACCCGCCCCCCGTAGCGGCCATGCCCCTGCGGGCCACGGAGGAAGCGGAATCTCCCGCCCCCGTTGCGGTGCCGCCACCCGGTATGCAGCCGCCCGACCCCGTCGTGGCGCCGCCGGCCCAGACGCGTGAAGCCACGATGCGCGACAAGGGCCATGGGGAGAAGCGGCGCGAGCCCGGACTGGGCGACCTGCAGCCGCAGGAACCTGCCGACGCTCAAGAGCCGCGCCTGAATTGGAACGATATCGGTGGCGACGAGTACGAGGAGGATGGCGAGGGCCAGGAAGAAGACGTCACGGCGGCCGATCCGGTTTCTCCGGTTCAGGCGCCGCCTGACTCCGACGTGCGCCCAGCCGCCTACGGCGACCAGGCAGAGGGGCTGCGCGCCTGGCGTGAGTCGAGCGAAAAGGTGTCCACCGCCGCCGCCGACGCAGCGGATGAAGGCGAAGACAAGGGCCGACTGGCTACCGCCGAGCAGGCACGCGCCGCGGTTGCCGAGCCCGATGGCCCGACCCTGTGGACGGTAGAGCACCTGCAGAGCCAACGCCCCGTGCTGGACGACATGCCGGAGCCGGACGGCGAGCTGCCCAGCCTGCGCCTGCTCACGCCGGCTGAGCCGCATCAGCAGAACTACACCGAACAGCAGCTGGCCGACATGGCCGAGCTGCTCGAGACGCGGCTACGCGAATACGGCGTTAAGGCCGAGGTGGTGAATACGTGGCCGGGCCCGGTCATCACCCGCTTCGAGATCAAGCCTGCCGCCGGTGTGAAGGTGTCCAAGATCAGCAACCTGGCCAAGGATCTGGCGCGCTCGCTGATGGTCAAGAGCGTGCGTGTGGTGGAGGTGATTCCAGGACGACCCACGGTGGGCATCGAAATTCCCAACCCGCACCGGGCCATGATCCGCCTGCGCGAGGTGATCGACTCCGACCGCTACCAGCAGGAAGCCTCGGCGCTGACCATGGCGCTGGGCCAGGATATCGGCGGAAGCCCGGTGGTGGCCAACCTGGGCAAGATGCCTCACCTGCTGGTGGCCGGGACCACCGGCTCGGGCAAGTCGGTAGGGGTCAACGCCATGCTGATCTCGATGCTGCTCAAGGCGACTCCGCAGGAGCTGCGCCTGATCATGGTCGATCCCAAGATGCTCGAGCTGTCGGTATACGACGGCATTCCGCACCTGCTGGCGCCAGTGGTCACCGACATGAAGGAAGCGGCCAATGGCCTGCGCTGGTGTGTGGCCGAGATGGAGCGACGCTACAAGCTGATGGCGGCCATGGGGGTGCGCAACATCGCCGGCTTCAATGGCAAGCTCGATGAGGCCGAGCGCGCCGGTGCCCAGGTAGCCGATCCGCTGTGGGAGCCCCAGCCCTGGGAGATGCACGAACCGCCACCGGTACTGGAGAAGCTGCCTTACATCGTGGTGGTGATCGACGAATTCGCCGACATGTTCATGATCGTCGGCAAGAAGGTCGAAGAGCTGATCGCACGTTTGGCGCAGAAGGCTCGTGCCGCCGGTATTCACCTGATTCTGGCCACGCAGCGACCCTCGGTGGACGTGGTCACCGGCCTGATCAAGGCCAATATTCCGACACGCATGGCCTTCCAGGTGTCGTCCAAGGTCGATTCGCGCACCATTCTCGATCAGGGCGGTGCCGAAAACCTGCTGGGCCACGGCGACATGCTCTACCTGCCCGCCGGATCGGGGTTGCCGACCCGCGTGCACGGCGCCTTCGTCGACGACGACGAGGTGCACCGCGTGGTCGAGGATTGGAAACGTCGCGGCGAGCCGGAATACATCGATGAAATTCTCGCCGGCGGCGTTACTGCCGATGCCTTGACAGGGCTCGAAGCCGACGGTGGAGAAGGGGGTGGTGACGCGGAGCAGGACGCGCTCTACGACGAAGCGGTTCAGTTCGTCACCGAGAGCCGTCGAGCCTCTATCTCGGCGGTGCAGCGGCGCTTCAAGATCGGCTACAACCGTGCCGCTCGTCTGGTAGAGGCAATGGAAGCGGCCGGCGTAGTCTCTTCCATGGGGACCAATGGCGGCCGCGAGGTGCTGGCACCACCACCGGTGGGTAACTGATCCTGCGTCTGTGACGCGACAACCCAACCATGCATTAATCATGAAAGCGTCGGCGGCCATGCAACCCGCCGGTGCGAAGCGGGTCCGAATGACAGGATCCATTCAGGACCTTCGTTAGGGAGAGACACGATGAGCGTTAAGAAGACACTGACTGCACTGGCCCTGACTCTTGTCATGCCGGCAGCTGCCTTGGCCAGTGAAGGTGCCGATCGCCTGACTCGCATGCTGGAGCCGCTGGAAACCTACGAGGCTCGCTTCGAGCAGTTGATCCTCGATGGCAGCGGCGAGCGCCTGCAACAGGCCAATGGGCAGATGTGGCTGTCACGTCCCGGCAAGTTCCGCTGGGAGGTCAATGCCCCCTATCAGCAGGAAGTGATCTCGGATGGCAGTGAGGTCTATCTCTACGACCCCGACCTGGAGCAGGTCACCGTTCAGGCCCTCGACCAGCGGGTGACCCATACCCCGGCTTTGCTGCTTTCCGGCAGTGCCCGCGAGCTGACCGAAAGCTACGAGGTCACACGCCAGCAGCAGGGCGGTAACGAGACGTTCCGGCTGGTTCCCAAGTCGCCCGATACGCTGTTCGAAGAACTGCAGATGACCTTCCGCAGCGAACGGCTTGCGGCGCTGCAGATGATCGACAGCACCGGTCAGGAAACCGTCATCGAGTTCAGCGACGTGCGCACCAACCACGCCATCGACGAGAGCCGTTTCGCCTTTCAGATCCCCGAAGGAACCGATGTGATCCGCGACACGCAGTGAGTCCAAGTCCAGCCCGAAAGCGCCGCCCTCTAGGCGGCGTTTTCATTTCTATTGGCTTTCGCCTCTATTGGCTTTCGCCGCCGTCGGCCTGGGCATCCAGCTCGGCGCGCCAGGCCATCAGCTGGGCGTAGCGTTTCTCCTGGCCATGGTCGCTGGGCCGGTAGAACGCTTCGTGGGCCAAACCCTCAGGCCAGCAGTCGTGAGCGCTGCCCGCCGGGTAGCCTTGCGGCTCGTTGTGCGCGTAGCGATAGCCATGGCCGTGACCCAGCGACTCCATCAGCTTGGTCGGGGCGTTGCGCAGGTAGGTAGGTACTTCCAGGCGCGGTTGAGCCGCGACGTAGGCCTTGGCTCGCTTCCAGGCCTGGTCGATGGCATTGCTCTTGGGGGCGATGGAAAGATGGATGGCGGCGTGGGCAATGGCGCGCTGGCCCTCGTAGTCGCCCAGGCGCAGGTAGGCGTCCCAGGCGGCCATGACCAGCGGCAAGGCGCGTGGGTCGGCGTTACCCACGTCTTCCGAAGCTATGGCCGCCAGCCGGCGTACCACGTCGAGAGGGTCGCCCCCGCCTTGCATGAAGCGGGCGATATACAACAGGGCGGCATCCGGGCGCGATGAGCGCACCGATTTGTGAATCGCCGACAGCAGGTCGTAATAGTAATCGCCCTGCTTGTCGAAGGCGCTGGCCGTGTGGCCAAGGGCGGCATTCAGCGCTTCACGTGGCAGACGCTCGGCGTCTCCTTCGGGCACGGTGAAGTCGCAGGCGGTCTCGAGCATGCCCAGGGCGCGCCGAGCGTCACCGGCGGCGGCACGGGCGAGTATTTCCAGTACCTCGTCGTCGGCGATGATGTGGCGCTTGCCCAGGCCGCGCTCATCGTCCTGTAGCGCGCGTCGCATCACTTCGACCAGCTCGCCTTCATCCAGCGAGGTGAGCACGTGTACGCGAGCGCGCGACAGCAGGGCGGAATTGACCTCGAACGAGGGGTTCTCGGTGGTAGCGCCGATCAGCGTCAGCAGCCCTGACTCCACGTGGGGCAGCAGCGCGTCCTGCTGGCTCTTGTTGAGGCGGTGGATCTCGTCGAGGAAGAGCAGGGTGGGGCGTCCCTGACCCTGCATGGCCCGGGCCCTGTCGACGGCGGCCCGGATATCCTTGACGCCAGCCATCACCGCCGACAAACGCTCCAGGTTGGCGCCGGAGTGTTCAGCGAGGATCTCGGCCAGAGTGGTCTTGCCGGTACCGGGTGGGCCCCACAGGATCATCGAGCGCACGCTGCCGGCTTCGGCCATGCGCCGAAGCGGCTTGCCCGGCCCGACCAGCGCCTGCTGACCGACATAGTCGTCCAGATGGCGCGGACGCATGCGGTAGGCCAGCGGTGCGGATTCGTCAGGCGCCTGACCGAACAGATCCATGCGCATACTCCTTCCTGATTGAAAATTCGACCTTGGACGGTGTGCGGAACCGGGATAAACGGTCTAGGGTGACTGAACCTGCTCCCGTCCCACGACTCCAACACTATACCCGCTCATCGTTAGAGGAGGCCTCGACATGCCCATGCTGACCCAACTGCGTCAGGATCATGCCAACATGGCGCGCATGTTGCACGTGCTTCAGCTCAAGCAGAAGGCCCTTGCTGCCGGAGAAAGGCCCAACTTTCAGTTGGTTCGAGAAGTCGTCGATTACATTCTCGACTACATGGAGGGTTTCACCGTTCCCCTGGAGCGTGTCTGCTCGGAGCGGCTTCAGGCCCTGGCTCCCGAGACCAAGGACCTGACGGAACGGCTGTCCAGCGACTACCAGGCGCTGCGTCGGCGCCTGATTCGGCTTTCCAACGATATCGACATGATATTGATGGATGCCGTCATGCCGATGGATCGCTTTGCCGCAGACCTCAAGGCCTACCTCGAAGCTCATCGAACCTATCTTCGCGATGAGCGTGAACTGCTGTTCCCGCTGATTCGCGAGCATTTCAATGATCGCGACCTGGAGCTTCTGGCCCAGGCCCTGCCTGAGGGGG
The DNA here is from genome assembly GCF_057473365.1 of Halomonas sp. TH-94. NCBI lineage: Bacteria > Pseudomonadati > Pseudomonadota > Gammaproteobacteria > Oceanospirillales > Halomonadaceae > Halomonas > Halomonas sp. TH-94. The sequence continues at coordinate 1,700 of NZ_JBYCKL010000069.1, read as the reverse complement.
CGGCGGCCCAGCTGGAGCGGCTGCAGGAGGCGTATCCGGAACTCTACGCCGAACTGCGAGAAACCGCCGAGCCGGCTGCCTGAGGCCCGCTGGCGAAACGAGGGCTTCAGCTCGCTCGGCATGCTGCTAGAATAGGGTCCCTTCGTAGCAGCCGAGCGACTCTCATGATCGCCGTTTCGCCATGCACGGCCCGATACTGATCTTCGATTCCGGCGTCGGCGGTCTATCCGTCGTATCGCATTTGCGGCACCGCATACCCGGCGCCGCGCTCATCTATGCCTGCGACAATGCCATGCTGCCCTACGGACTCCGGCCCGATGAATGGCTGGTGGCACGCATCCTGGCCGTTTGCCAGGCTGCCGTGGCCGCCAGCGGCTGCAGTGTGCTGGTGGTGGCCTGTAACACGGCCAGTACGTTGGCCCTCGACGCCCTGCGTACCCATCTGTCGGTGCCGGTGGTGGGCACCGTGCCGGCGATCAAGCCCGCAGCGGCCGTGAGCCGTAGCCGGCACATCGGGCTGCTGGCGACCAGTGCCACCGTAGCGCGCCCCTATACCGACCGGCTGATCGAAACCTTCGCCAGCGACTGTCGCGTGACGCGGGTGGCCGCCGACCCCCTGGTGCACGAGACCGAGCGCCTGCTGGCAGGAGAGCAACCCGACCAGACCATCATCGATCGTGTGACGGCCCCGCTCTGGGAAGCCACCGACCTCGATACCGTGGTGCTTGGCTGCACTCATTTTCCGCTGCTCGGCGAGCGTATCGTTGCCGCAGCCCCGAGGCCTGTCCGCCTGATCGACTCCAGCGAAGCCATTGCCCGGCGCACCGCCCAAGTCACGATTGAGCCAGCGCCTGCTGTCGGCCGCGATCGCAGCCTGGCCACGGCCCCCGACGCCAGGCTGGCTCGTGCGGTGGCCACTCTGGGCTTCGATGAACCGCGCCTGCTGATCGTCGGCTGACTCCCTTTATTCTTTCCATCCTGCCCACGACAGGAGATGCCGTGTCCATTCCCGTTGTCGACCCCGAACGCTACGACCAGCAGCTGGCGGCCAAGCGCGAGCGTATTCGTCAGCAGTTCGAGCGTTTCGCCCCGCCTGAGCTTGAAGTCTTCCCCTCGCCGCCGAGCCATTATCGACAGCGCTGCGAGTTTCGCCTGTGGCACGAGGGCGAGGATCTCTACTACGCCATGTTCGAGGTCGATCCCGATGACCCGAAGCAGAAACGCGTGATTCGGCTGGATGACTACCCGGTGGCGAGTCGTCGCATCAACGAACTCATGCCGCGCCTGCGGGAGGCGCTGCTGGAAAGCGAGGTGTTGCGTCGGCGGCTGTTCCAGGTCGAGTTCCTGACCACGCTCTCGGGAGAGGCCCTGGTCACACTGATCTACCACCGCCAGCTGGATAGCGTATGGGAAGAAGAGGCCCGGCGGCTGCAACAGCGCCTCGACATAAGCCTCATCGGTCGGGCGCGCAAGCAGCGCCTGGTACTCGACCGCGACCATGTCTGGGAACGGTTGGACGTGGAAGGGCGTACCTTTCACTACCAGCAGGTGGAAAACAGCTTCACCCAGCCCAACGCCGAGGTCAGCCGTGCCATGCTGACCTGGGCCCGAGACGTCACTCGAGGCAGTCAGACGAGCGACCTTGTAGAGCTCTACTGCGGCAACGGCAACTTCACCGTGGCTCTGGCCGAGAATTTCCG